>WLOB01000107.1 GCA_009699505.1 Actinomycetota bacterium
CGCCGTGGCCCCGGCGGGCGCGGCCCACGGGTCCTCGGTCGACCCGAGGGGCGCGGCGGTCGGTCCCGTCGTGGCCCCGGCGGGCGCGGCCCACGGGTCCTCCGTCGACCCGAGCGGCGCGGACCAGGGCCCCGTCGTCGATCCGGCCGGCACGACCCACGGGTCCTCGGAGGGTGCGACCGACGGATCCTGCGTCGCGGCGATCGGTACGGACCCCGTGGCCGCCCCGGGGACGGTCCGCCGGTCCGCCGCCCCGACCGGCGGGGCGTCCGCCGGGTCGTCGGACCCGACCGCGCGGGCGGCCACGCCCAGGAGCACGAGCGCCAGGACCGACAGCGCCGGGAACTCCCAGGTCCAGTCCCACGTGGACTCCACGGCCCAGGCGACGAAGCCGGCCGTCGCGGCCGCGGCGCCGGCACGTCCCGGCGCGTCCAGCCGCGCCCGGCGCCGCAGGGCGCCGACGAGGGGGGCGCCGAGCGCCACGAGCAGCAGGGCGAGGCCGACCAGCCCGAGACCCGAGAGGACCCCGAGCGGCAGGCTGTGCGCGAACCGCGGCGACTCGTCCGAGCGCCGCTCGCGCAGGTAGGCGCCGGCGAAGTCCTCGGCCCCTGCGCCCCGCAGCGGGTGCGAGGCGAACACGTCGAGCGCCACCCGGTACATGTCGCCGCGCTCCGACCCCAGGTCGCCCGTCAGCCGCGAGCCGCTGACGGGGACCGTCGCGTTGCTGCCGTGCAGCGCCTCGTCGACGCGGTCCGACGCCCACGCCACGGGGTTCCCGACGGCGAGGAGGAGCGCGACGACGCCGGCCGCGGCGGTCAGCCGCAGCGCGACGCGGCCGTGGCGCTCGTCCGAGAGGGCGGCGCGACGCCGCGGCCGCTGGACCTCGAGCAGGACCTGCGCCGCCGCGCCGAGCACGAGCAGGCCGAGCGACGCGAGCGCGATCCGGCCGCCGGCCGCGTCGGTGCGCCGGGCGAGGTCGGCCACGTCGGCGGCGCCGCGGACGTCGAGGAGCTGGCCGGCGACGAGGGCGGTGACGGCCGCCGTCACGCCGACCACGAAGAGGGTGGCCGAGCGCGCCGACGTCAGCCACAGCTGCACGGCGAGGGCGACGGCGAGGGCGATCAGCGCGCCGCGGCTCTGGGACAGCAGCGCCGTCTGCAGCACGAGCCCGGCGCCGCCGAGGGCGAGCACCCGGCCCGCCGGGCTCCGGACCCCGCCCGCGGCGACGTGCACGAGCGCCGGCAGGACGACCGCCCACATCGCGCCCGTGGCGTTCACGTACCCCAGCGGTGCGATGAGCCGCCCGTCGACGAACGAGGCCCCGGGGTCGTCGGCGGAGGCGACGCGCAGCAGGGTCGCGCCGGCGAGGACGGTGCCGCCGGCGGCGACGAGGACGAGGAGCCGCCGGACGGCCGGGACCGTCCAGCGAGGGCGCAACGCGAGCGCCAGCGCGAGGCCGTAGAGCGCGGTGCGGCCCGCGGCGTCGAACGCGACGCCGGGGGTCGAGGCCCACGCCATCGACAGCGCGGTCCACGCGACGAGCAGGCCGTAGGCGAGCAGGGCGACCCGCCGCGGGCCGGAGGAGCGCTCGCGGTCGGGCGCCAGGACGGCGACCGCGACCCAGAGGACGGCGAGCCCGAAGGGCGCCCAGCGCGCGGCGGCGTACCCGCCCTCGAGCGCCCCGAGGACGAGGGCGCCGACCACGACGAGCCCCGTCGCCCACCGCGCCCCCTGCTCGGGCCCGGTGGGGAGGGGGCTGCGACGCCCCCGGACGGCCACGGTCAGCCGCTGCCCTGGACGATGCGCCGGGCGGTGCGCCAGACGGCGCCGCTGCGACGGCGGGGGGCCGCGTCGTAGTAGGGGGAGAGCGCCGCGTCGACGCCGGTGACGATCCACCCGGTGGGGGCCACGCCGGCGCGGCGCAGGTAGCCGGCCATCGCGCCGAGCGCCCGGTCGTCCGTGGACCCGGGGCGGCCCACGACGAGCACGTCGTCCACGTCGCCGAGCAGCGGCAGCGCGTCGCCGACCTCGCCGACGGGGGCGGTGTCGAGCAGCACGTAGTCCGCGACGTCGTCGACGTCCTGCAGCATCGCCCGGGTCCGCGTGGTCAGCAGCGGCAGCAGCGCGAGGTCGCCGGGGCCCGTGGCGACGTCGACGAGGCGCAGCGGCGGGAGCCGGGGGACGGACCGCATGATGGAGGTCAGGGGACCGCCGCCCGCGACGGTCGCGTCGAGCGCCACCGACCCCGTCACCCCGAGCTGCCGGCCGAGGTCCGGCTTGCGCAGGTCGAAGTCGACGAGCACGACGCGGTGCCCGGCGCTCACGAGCGCGAAGGCGAGGTTCAGGACCGCGGTCGTCTTGCCGTCGCCGGAGCTCGCGCTCGTCACGAGGATCCGCCGGCACCCGTCCTTCGGCTGCAGGTCGAGCTGGATCTGCAGGGTGCGGAACGCCTCGCGCACCGGCGGCGGCATGTTGATGCCGCCGAACCCGCGGACGGTCGGGACGCCGGCGAGCACGGGGGCGGGGATGTTCTCGAGCAGCGCGGCCCGCGACGCGACGCGGTGGTCCGTGCGCTGCAGCACGATCGTTCCGATCACGGCGAGCAGGCCGCCGGCGACCATCGCGCCGAGGACGACGAGCCAGTCGGCGGGACCGTCGGGGCCGTCCGGGGCCGTCGCCCGCTGGGCGATCGAGAACGTCGGGTCGCCCTGGTCGCGCCAGACGCGCAGCTGACGGCGGATCGTCGGCAGCCCCGGGTCGGTGCGGGAGTCCAGCGCGGTGAGCGCGCGCCGGGCGCCCGCCTCGACGAGGGCGTTGCGGGCGCCGAGCGCCACGTCGATGTAGGTCTGGGTGAGGCGCACGGCCTCGGCCTCGGAGGCGGCGGTGCCGCGCACGGCCACGACGCTGCCGCCGCCGATGGCCTCGAGGGCGACGCGCTCCCGGACGTCCTTGCGCGTGGTGCCGCGACCGAGCACCCGTGCGGTGGTGTCGTCCGTGCCGGCGCCGCGCAGCAGGGTGATCGCGGTCTCGACGTCGCGCGTCGGGTCGCCCGAGTTGCGCAGCAGCCGGACGCCGGAGAGCGTGGAGTCCTCGCCCGCGAACGGCGTGACGAGGACCTGCGCCTCGGCGGTGTAGGACGGGGCCTTCGCCCGGACGGCGAACGCGGCGGTGACGCCCGCGAGCACGACGAGACCGACGACGAGCCACCAGCGCGTGCGCAGGGCGGCCAGGAGCGGCCAGAGGGCTCGGTCGGAGGCGTCCGGGGTTTCCGGGTCGGAGAAGGAGCTCATGCGTGGGGACCGCGGTGCGGTCGGAGGCCCGACGGCCCTACGGCCCGGGAGCGGGACGCGTGGGGTGGTGGGGTCGGACCAGCGACCCTAGCGCGACGGACGCGGTCCGCAACTGTGGTCGACAGCGTGCACGGGGGCCGTTCCGGCCGAACGGCGGCGGGGCCCGTCGGGGTGCCTCGCGGGGCGCTTCGGGACCGGCTCCGATCGGCGGATCCCCGCACCCTCCGGAGGGCGTCCCCCGGGGCACCGCGCGGTTCGGCCACGGGGACATCCCGCTGGTGGATGGGAGCGGGCGGCCCGTGTCGTGAAGGTCCACGAGGTGCTCCTGCGACCGCGCCGACCCTCCGTGACCGACGACCCCCGCGACGTCCTGGCCGACGACGGTCGACGGTCCCACCGCGCCGCGGACCGGCTTCGCGTCCCCGCGGCGTCGACCGTCGTCGCGACAGCGGCTTCCCCGGCCGCGGCGGCGACCGTCGCGGTCGGCTCGGGCCCCGTCGCCGGGCTCCTGACCCTCGTCGCGCTCGCCCTGGCGACGCTCGCCGGCCGGCGCGCCGACGCCGACGTCGCGGCGCTCCCGCTCGCCCGCTTCGCCCTCCCCGCCCTGCGCGCGGCGGCGGCCCTCGGCGCCGTCGCCCTGGCCGGCGTCCTCGGCCTGGGCGCCCCGGCGTCCGTGCCGTCGCTGGCGGTCGCGGCCTTCGTCGTCCTCTCGCTGGCGGGGATCGCCTTCGTCGTGCGCCGCCCCGGCCGCGTGCTCGTCCTGGGCACCGCCGCCGAGGCGCGGCAGCTCGCGTCGGCCCTGGCGGAGACCGGCACCCGGCGGTGGAGCGTGATCGGCGTCGTGCACCCCGAGCACGGCGACCACCGCCGCCTGGCGGAGGACGACGTCGACGTCGTCGTCCACACGGGCCCGCACCGCACGACCGACGTGCGCCGCCCGGCTCGCGGATCGCGCGGCAGCACCGCGCCGCTCTGGGTGCACCGCGACCGCTTCTGCGAGATGGCCCTCGGCGTCGTCCCGCTCGCCGGCGTCGACCCCGCCTGGCTCGGCGTCGCCCGCCGCCGCACGGACGGGTTCGGCAAGCGCCTGACCGACGTCGTCGTCGGCGGCCTGCTGCTCCTCGTCGTGTCGCCGGTGCTCCTCGTCCTGATGGCGCTCATCGCCGCCGAGAGCCGCGGCGGCGTCCTCTTCCGCCAGTGGCGCGTCGGCCAGGACGGCCGGCCGTTCTCCATCCTCAAGCTCCGGACGATGCGCGGCACGAGCTCGGCCTGGGCCACCCGGAACGACCCGCGGGTGACCCGCGTCGGCCGCTTCCTCCGGGCGTCGCACGTCGACGAGCTGCCGCAGCTCTGGAACGTCGTCCGCGGCGACATGTCCATCGTCGGCCCGCGGCCCGAGCAGGTCACGATCACGGACGAGCTGACCGAGGAGCTGCCGCTCTTCCCGCAGCGCTCCCTCGTCCGCCCGGGGATCACGGGCTGGGCCCGCGTCCGCTCCGGCTACGCCGCCACGACGGAGGCCAGCGCGGTCAAGCTCGGCAACGACCTCTTCTACGTCCGCCACCGCTCCTTCGCGCTCGACGTCGCGATCGTCCTGGAGACCCTGCGGGTCGTCCTCTTCGAGCGCCAGTACGAGGTCGAGCCCCGCGCGGCCGGCCTCATCCTCGGTCGCCCGGCCGGCGTCCCCGCCACGGCGCAGGCACAGGCCGCCGAGGCCGCCGACGGCCGCATCGCCGTCGCGGCCTGAGCCGGGGCGGGCGACCGCCCCGGTCCACGGCCTCGGGCCCGCCCGGCCCGTCCCGCGGCCCGCTCGCCCGGCCCGGCCGCACCCAGCCCCTCAGGCCCGCAGGCGCCGGGCGCCCGCCGACGCCCGGAAGCGCCGCGCGAGCTCCGGGGCGACGAGCTCCTGGTCGTGCCAGGCCTCGACGTGCGCCCGGGCCGCGCGCCGCAGCGCCGGGCCGTCCGGGTCGTCGATCGCCCGCAGGAGCGCGTCCGCCAGGCCGCGCGCGTCGCCGGGCTCCGCGAGGTACCCCGTCTCCCCGTCGCGGACGAGGTCCGGCACCCCGGTCACGCGGGAGGCGACCATCCCGACGCCGCACGCCGCGGCCTCCACGAGCGTCGTGGGCAGGCCCTCCGTGTGGCCGTCCTCCTCGATCGTCGAGGGCTGCACGAGCAGGTGCGCGGTGCCCAGCCGGGCCAGGACGTCCTCGGGCGGCAGGGGCCCGGCGAAGACGACGCGGTCCGCCACGCCGCGCGCTCGCGCCAGCGCCTCGAGCTCCTCGCGCAGCGGGCCTTTGCCGACGAGCTCCACGCGCACCCGCGACAGGCGCGGCTCGAGCGCGAGCGCCTCGACGAGGAAGCGGTGGCCCTTGTACTCGCGCAGGCTCGAGACGAACAGGACGTCGACGGGCCCGTCCGCCGGCGGACGCCGCTCCGCGAACGCGTAGCGGCCGAGGTCCAGGCCCAGCGGCAGCAGGACGGTCCGCTCGGGCCGCGCCCCGAAGTGCATGAGGAACATGCGGTGGTAGCGCGAGATCGCCACGACGAACGCCGCCGCCCGCAGGCGCGTCCCCAGGCCGTCCTGGTGCGAGAAGACGTCGTGCGCGTGGGCGACGACGCTGTAGGGCACGCCCGTCAGGCGCTCGATCGCCCAGGCGGCCTGGGCGGGCAGCGCGGCGAAGTGGGCGTGGACGTGCTCGACGCGCTCCCGCTCGACGTGCTCGGCGAGCGCGAACCCCTGGCCGGTCGCGGCGAGCGCCTTGGCCAGGGCGACCGCGCTGCGCCGGTGGTCGGCGACGGTCCGGGCCCAGACGGCGGCCGTCCGCACGGGACGCCGCCCGGCCCACCGCAGCACGGCCCGCAGCGCCGCGACGGGCCCGGGCCGGTGGGCGCGGGAGACCCACGCCGCCGTGGAGTCGGCGTGGACGTCGCGGTCCGGCGACGGGAACAGCGACATGAGCGTCACCGCCGTCCCCGGGAGCGCGTCGACGGCCAGCAGCTCCCGCAGGACGAAGGTCTCCGTGAGCGCGGGGAAGCGCGAGACGAGGTACCCGACCCGCACCGTCCCGTCCGGCCCGTCGGTCGTGTCGTCCGTCGCGGCCATGTCTGCCACGATAGGCGCTGTGAGCGCACGCGCACGGAGCGGGTGCCTCCCCCTCCGAGCCGCCCGCGCCGCCGCCGCGCCCGGGCCGCGACGATCGGCGGACGGGGCGGTCCTCTCGCCTCCGCGACGACCGCGGCGCGCGAATCAACCCCAGGATCCCCCGGTCGGGCGATGCCCTCGCGGGCGCCCGCGGGTCACGATCGACGTCCTGCCCGTGTTGGCTGCCGGGCGCCCTGCGTCGCGGCGTCCCGACCGAGGACCCGACGCATGCGCCTGACCCCGACCCTCCAGCAGCCCGACGCCGCCGTCGGCCCGACCGGGGACGTCGACGTCTCCGTGCTCGTGCCCGTGCTGGACGAGGCCGCCGGGATCGCCGAGGCCGCCGAGGCGATGCTGGCCCAGGACGTCGACGGCGTCGTCGAGTTCCTCTTCGTCGACGGCGGGTCCACGGACGGGAGCGTCGCGATCCTGGAGCGCCTGGCCGACCGCGACCCCCGCGTCCGCGTGCTCGAGAACCCGGGCCGCACCGTGCCCCGCGGCCTGAACGTCGGGCTGCGCGCCGCCCGCGGCCGGTACGTCGCCCGCATGGACGCCCACACGGTCTACGCGCCGGACTACCTGCGCCACGGCGTCGAGCGGCTCGCCGCGGGCGACGTCGACTGGGTGTCGGGCCCGCCCGTCCCCGTCGGGCGCGGGCGCTGGTCGTCCCTCGTCTCCGTCGCGCTGGGCTCGGGCCTCGGGCGCGGGGCGTCGGACAAGTGGGGCGCCGAGGACGGCACGGGCGCCCCCGAGGAGCTCGAGCTGACGACGTCCGTCTTCGCCGGCGTGTGGCGCCGCGGCACGCTCGACGCGCTCGGCGGCTGGGACGCCGAGTGGGACGTCAACGAGGACTCCGAGATGGCCGCGCGGCTCCTCGCCGACGGCGGGCGCCTCGTCTCCCGCACCGAGATGGCCGCGGGCTACACGCCGCGCGACTCGCTCCGGGGCCTCGCGCGCCAGTACGGCGCCTACGGCCGCTTCCGCGCCAAGACCTTCGTCCGGCACCCCACGAGCGCCGGGCCGCTCCGCGTCGCCACGGCGCTCCTGCCCGTCGTCCTCGCCTCCTCCGCGCTGCCCGGCCGCCCGGGCCGCGGGGCCCGCGGCGCCACCGGCGCCTACGCGCTGCTCCTCGCGGGGCAGGCCGCGCGCACCGCGCCCCGCCCGTCGCAGGTCGCCCCGCTCGCCGCGGTGCTCGGCACGATGCACGTCGCCTTCGCCGCCGGCTTCCTCCGCGGCCTCGTCGTCCACGGGCCCCGGCGCCGCGCGCTGCGCGCCTCCGCGCCGCGGCCGATCGTGCGGCCCGCCGGCCCCCGGCACGCCGGCACCGACCGGGAGCTCGCCGCATGAGCCCGTCCACGACCGGCCCCGCCGCGGGCCCCTCGACCCCGGGCGCCCCGTCCGCCGCCGGGCACGGCCCGCGGCTGCGCGTCGCGATGCTCGTCGACCACGTCGTCGGCGGCGGGGCCGAGCGCGCCGCCGTCGAGCTCGCCTGCGCGCTGGCGAGCCACCACGAGGTGACGATGATCGCCTCGCGGATGCGCACGGACCAGCGCGGCGAGGAGACCTTCCGCGGCACCGTGGCGCGGCTCGAGGGCGCCGGCGTGCCGCTGCTGACCCTCGGCCGCACCGCGACCGGCAAGGTCTGGGAGTGGCGCCCGCTCATCCGGCACCTCCGCGCCCGCCGGCTCGACGTCCTCCACACGCACCTCTCCGGCTCGAACGCCTGGGGTCCCTTCATCGCCCGGCTCGCCGGCGTCCGCGCCCACGTCGCGCACGAGCAGACGCCCTTCCCGTTCGCCGGCGGCCTGCGGGCGCTGGGCGACGCGGGCTCCGAGGCGCTCGTCAACCCGTGGCTGATCGGCCCGCTCGCCTCCGCGATCGTCGTGCCGTCGCGCTGGTCGCTCGACTCCCTCGTGGAGCTCCAGGGCCTGCCGAGGGAGAAGCTGCGCGTCGTCCCGAACGCCGCCCCCGAGGTCGACCGCGGCGAGGTCGACCGCGCCGCGGTCCGCGCGTCCATGGGCGTGACGGACGACGACCTCGTCGTGGTGATCGCCGCGATGCTGCGGCCCGAGAAGGGCCACGAGGTCGCCGTCCGCGCGATCGCCGCCGTCCGGGAGCGCCACCCGCGCGCGATCCTGGCGCTCGCCGGATCGGGCGAGCTGAACGACCCCGAGGGCGTCCGTCCCGCGCTCGAGGTCCTGGCGCGCGAGCTCGGCGTGGAGGACGCGGTCCGCTACCTCGGCCGCCGCCACGACGTGATGGAGGTCGTGGCGTCCTCCGACATCGCGCTGCTCTCCTCGCACCGCGAGAACCTGCCGCTCGCCGTCCTGGAGTACATGAGCGCCGGCACCCCGATCGTCACGACGGACGCCGGCGGCACGCCGGAGCTCGTCGACGACGGGGAGCACGCCCTCGTCGTGCCCCGCGGCGACGCCGACGCGATGGCCGCGGCGATCGTCCGCACCTTCGACGACCCGGCCGCCGCCGCCCGGCGCGCCGACGCCGCCCTCGCCCGCCAGCGGTCGGAGTTCACGTGGGAGGCCGCCGCGTCGACCCTCGAGGACGTCTACCGCGAGGCGCTCGCGCGGTGACCCCGGCGGTCCAGGCGCTCCGCGCGGCGCCGCGCCGGACGGACCTGCCGAGCTGGACCCCGTCGCCGGGGACCGTCGTGGCGGCGCTCGCGGTGGCGAGCGTCGCCGCGGGCGGCCTGTTCGCCGTCTCGCCGATGTACGGCGTCGCCGGCATGGCCGGGGTCGTCTTCGCCGCGCTGCTCTTCCTCGCGCTGACCCCGGCGCTCGGCGCCTGGGTCGTGCTCGCGTTCGCGTCGGGCCTGCCGGGGCTGGCGGGCGTGCCGGCCGCCACCACGGTGCTCGTCGCCGTCGCGTGGCTCGTGACCCTGCCGGCCCGCCGGGAGCACGTGGCCGCGCTGCGGGCCCGGGCGCCGTGGGCGCTCGTCGCGCCGTGGCTGCTCTTCGGCTGGATGGTCGTCACCGCGATCTGGGCGCCGGACCGCAGCGTCGCCCGGAGCGAGCTCTGGCTCGTCCTGACCGCCGTCGCGACGGTCCCGATCATCACGACGGTCGCCGACACGCCGCGCACGGTGCGGCTGCTGCTGGCCGCCTACGTCGGCGGCACCGCCATGGTCGTCGTCCTGGCGGTCGTGCTCGGCCCGGACTCCTACGTCGCCGGCGACCACTCCGAGGGCCGCCTCGAGGTCGCGAACTTCTCGGCCAACCTGCTCGGGGCGATCTGCGCCACGGCGCTCGTGCTCGTCCCGGTCCTCTGGACCCGCGCGCGGACCCGGGCGTCCCGCGCCGCCGTCCTCGCCGTCGGCGCGATCGTCCTCTACGGGCTCGTCGGCACCCAGTCGCGCTCCGGCCTCATCGCGCTGCTCGTGGCGGGCGTCGCGGCGCTGGTCATCTGCCGGGGCCGCCGTCGCACCGTCCTCCGGGTCGTGCTGGCGTGCGTCGTGCTCCTCGGCGCGTTCGTCGCCACGAACCCCGGCGTGGTCGAGCGGGCCACCGCCGACGACAGCACCGGCACGGGCCGCACCGAGCTCTGGCGCGCCGGCCTGCAGGTCGCGGAGGACCATCCCCTGACCGGCGTGGGCATCGGCAACTTCGTCGTGGTCTCGGAGCGCTACGCCCAGCAGGTCGGGACGCTGCGCTTCGCCGAGGTCCTGCTCGAGGACCCCAAGCCGGTCCACAACGCGATCATCGAGAGCGTGGCCGAGACCGGCGTGGTCGGGCTCGTCCTGCTGCTCGGCGCCGTGGGGGCGTGCATGACCGCGGCGGCCCGGGCGGCCCGGCGGTTCCGGCGGCTCGGGCTCCCGGACCTCGAGCTCGTCGCCCAGCTCGTGCTCGTCGCGCAGATCGCGATCGTCACCGCGGGGATGTTCCTGCCCGTGACCTACAGCCGGCAGCTCTGGATGCTCCTGGCGATCGGGCCCGCGCTGCTGGGGATCGCGCTGCGCATGCGCGCCGCGGCGCCCGGGACGACCGGCGCGCCCTCGTGAGCGCCCCGACGACGGAGCGGCTGCGACTGGCCGACCTCGGGGCGGCGGACCTGCGCGCCTGGTCCGCGCTCGCCGAGCGGGCGGGGGAGGACAACGCCTTCGGGCTCCCGGAGTACCTGCGCCCCGCCGCGCTGCACCTCGCCGGGGGCGACGCCGTCGACCTGCTCGTGGTGCGCGACGGCGACCGCTGGCTCGCGTGCGTCCCGCTCGTCGGCCGGGTGAAGTTCTCCGACCTGCTCGTGCCGTGCGCGCGGACGTGGAACCACCCGTACGCGTTCCTCTGGACGCCGCTCGTCGACCGGGACGCGACCGACGTGGTCGCCGTCGCCCTCGCGGGCGCCCCGGCGCTCTGGCGCGGCCGCGGGTCCGTCGTCCTCGAGGCGATCGCCGACGGGCCGCTCGCGGCGGCGCTGCGCGCCCTCGGCCCGGGCACGCTCGTCCACGGCGTCCAGCAGCGCGCCGCCGTGGTCCGCCGGCCCCAGGACGACTACGTCTCCGGGCACCTCGACGGCCGCGCCCGCCGCGAGCACGCCCGGACCCGCCGCATCCTCGCCCGGGAGCTCGGTGGCGCGCCGGCGTTCGTCGAGACCGACGACGACGAGGCCCTCGACCGGTTCCTCGTGCTCGAGGCCGCCGGGTGGAAGGGCGCGGCCGGCAGCGCGATGGCGTCGGACCCGTCCCACGAGGCGTTCCTGCGGGCGGTGTGGCGGGGCTTCCGGGCCCGCGGCGCCGCGCACCTGCTCGAGCTGCGCCACGGCCCGCGCGTCGCCGCCTCCGTCCTCTGCGTGCGGGCGGGCGACACGATCTACTCCCTGAAGACCGCGCACGACGAGACCCTGCGCCGCGGTGCGCCCGGCGTCCAGCTCATGGCCGACCTCGCGACCTGGTTCCACGAGGCCACGGACGCGACGCTC
>WLOB01000108.1 GCA_009699505.1 Actinomycetota bacterium
CCCTCCGGCGTCGTCGTCTCGATGCAGGACGAGAAGTCGCAGCTGCAGAACCGCGAGAAGGCGCTGCGCGTCCTGCGCGCCCGGCTCTACGAGCACGCCGTCGCCGAGCAGCAGGCCGAGCAGTCCGCCGCGCGCTCCGCGCAGGTCGGCACGGGGGACCGCGCCGAGAAGATCCGCACGTACAACTTCGGCGAGGGCCGGGTCACCGACCACCGCATCAAGCTCACGAAGTACGCGCTCGAGGCGATCCTCGAGGGCGAGCTCGAGGAGTTCACCGGCGCGCTGCAGGCGGACGAGAAGCGCCGGCTGCTCGAGGACCTCGCCGCCTCGGGCGCGTGAGCCCGGCGCCCGGCGAGACCCCCGCGGGCCCGGCGGCCGACCCCGGGCCGCGCGCCCATCCCGTCGGTGCGGGCACCGTCGGCGAGGCGATCCGTCGCCTGGCCGCCCGCTTCGCCGCGACGGGCCTCGACTCCCCGCGCCTGGACGCCGAGCTGCTCGTCGCCGACGCGATCGGTGCGGACCGCGCACGGCTGTTCCTCTCGCCGGACCGGGCGCTCACCGCCGAGCAGGCCGCCCGGATCGCCGACCACGAGGACGGCCGCGCCGTCCGCCGGGCGTCCGTGGCGCACCTCCTGGGCGTCCGCGGCTTTCGGCACCTCGACCTCCGCGTCGACGGCCGGGTGCTGGTCCCGCGGCCCGAGACCGAGCTGCTCGTCGAGGTCGGGCTCGAGCTCCCCGCGGGCGCCACCGTGGTCGACGTCGGCACGGGCAGCGGGGCGATCGCCCTGGCCCTGGAGGACGAGCGCCCGGACCTCGTCGTGCACGCGACGGACGTCTCCGCCGACGCGCTCGACGTCGCGCGCCGCAACGCCGAGGACCACGGTTCGCGGGTGGTCTTCCACGAGGCGGACCTCCTCGACGGGCTCCCGCCGCTGGGCCGGCCGCTCGCCGTCCTGTCGAACCCGCCCTACGTCCCCGACGGCGACCTCGCGAGCCTGCCGCCCGAGGTCGCGGGCCACGACCCGCACCTCGCGCTCTTCGGCGGCCCGGACGGCCTCGACGTCGTCCGCCGCCTCCTGCCCGCCGCCCGTGCCCGCGGCGCGTCGCTCGTGGCCGTCGAGATCGGGCGGGGACAGGCGGAGGCCACGGCCGAGCTCGCCCGCGCCGCCGGCTTCGCCACCACGGAGATCCGCGACGACCTCGCCGGGATCGGCCGCGTCGTCGTCGGGCGCGCAGGGGAGGCGGCGTGAGCGGCGGCGAGCGGCCCGGGGCCGGCCGTCCCGGCGACCTCGCGGCCGGGGACGCCGCGCGACGGGCCTCCGGGGGGACGTCCGGCGCCCCTGTGCCCGGGAACGCCGCGGAGCGGGCCTCCGGGGGGATGCCCGACGCCCACGCGGTGTTCCCGGCCGACGTCGCCCCGCTGCGCGCCGACGACGTCCGGGCGCTGACGGCCGCGGCCGCCGCGGGCGGGGTCGTCCTCTTCCCGGCCGAGGGCGTCTACGGCCTCGCCGCCGACCCCCGGCGGCGCGACGCCGTCCGTCGGACGGCCACGCTGAAGGGCCGCGACCCGCGCAAGCCCTCCGCCGTCATGTTCTGGTCGCTCGACGACGCCCTGTCCGCCGCCGCGGACGCGGGGGAGGCCGTCCGCGAGGCCTTCCGTCGCCTCCTGCCCGGTCCCGTCGGCGTCCTCGTCCCGAACCCCGGCCGGCGGTACGCGATCGCCACGGGCGACGGGGACGCGCTCGGCATCCGCGTCCCGCGCCTCCTCGAGCCCGTCGACGCGCTGCCCGTCGTCCAGACCAGTGCCAACCCGGCGGGCGGCCCGGACGCCCTGACCGTGGCGGACGTGCCCGCCGCGATCCGCGACGGCTGCGCGCTCGTCCTGGACCGCGGCCCGCGGCCCGGCACCGCGTCGACGATCGTCGACCTGCGCGGCCTGGCGGACGCCCGTGGCACCTGGCGCGTCGTCCGCGAGGGCGCCGTCCCGCGCGCGGTCGTCGCGGCGGCGCTGGACGGCCTCGGCTCCCCGGAGGACTGACGGACGCGGCGACCGCGGGCCGCGACGTCGACCCGCTCCGCCGCCGGCCCGACGCGACCCGCGCCCGGGCGGACCTCACCCGTCGAGCGCGTCGGCCGGCTGTCGCGCCGGCCCGCCGCACGGCCGTCCGCCGCACCGACCGTCTGTGCACCGACCGTCTTCGCACGGTCGTCCGCCGCACCGACCGTCTGCGCACGGCCCTCCGCCGCACGGGCCGTCCGTCGCCCCGGCTCACGGCGGGCCCCATGGCCACCCGCGGACGCGGGGCCCCCGCACTACGATGGCCCCATGCGGATCGCCGTCGCCTCCGACCACGCCGGGTTCTCCCTCAAGGAGCACGTGAAGGAGACCCTCACCGCCCAGGGGCACGAGGTCCTCGACGCCGGCACCACGTCGGACGAGTCCACGGACTACCCCGAGTACGCCGCGAAGGCCGCCCGCGCGGTGGCCGCGGGCGACGCGGAGCGCGGCGTCGTGGTCTGCGGCTCCGGCAACGGCGTCACGATCACCGCGAACAAGATCGCCGGCATCCGCGCCGTCAACGCGCACGACGCCGCCGAGGCGACGATGGCCCGGCAGCACAACGGCATCAACGTCCTCGGCCTGTCGCAGGCCCGCCTCGACGGCGCGGCGGCGGAGGAGATCGTCGCCGCCTTCCTGGACACGGACTTCGAGGGCGGCCGCCATGAGCGCCGCATCGGCGAGATCGCGGACGTCGAGGGTGGGGGCGACGGCACGGCTCCGGTGTCGACGGACATCCCGCCGGCCGCACCGACGCACTGAGCGGCGGCCTCGACGTCGGACGCCGCGCCGCCCACCCTGGGGGCGACGGCACGGGGTGGGGGGGGGGACGAGATCGGTCGGACATCCCGCCGGCCGCACCGACCCACTGAGCGACGGCCCCCGGGTGCCGGGGGATCCGCGGGCCGACCGGTAGGCTCTGCCCTCGTCGCGACTGGCGCCACGGGTGGAACCGACCACCGGGGAGCGACGAGGAAGCACCGCCGCGCGCCTGGGCACCCGAACCGCACGTTCCCCGAGGAGACGCCCGTGTCCGATCTGCCCCCCGACTTCTTCAACGCCTCGCTCGCCGAGGTCGACCCCGAGGTCGCCGCCTCCATGGCGGACGAGCTCCGGCGCCAGCAGGACACGCTGGAGATGATCGCCTCGGAGAACTTCGTGCCGCAGGCGGTCCTCGAGGCCCAGGGCTCCGTCCTGACGAACAAGTACGCCGAGGGCTACCCCGGCCGGCGCTACTACGGCGGCTGCGAGCACGTCGACGTCATCGAGCAGCTGGCGATCGACCGCGCGAAGGAGCTCTTCGGCGCCGAGCACGCCAACGTGCAGCCGCACGCCGGCGCGCAGGCCAACAACGCCGTCTACCACGCGCTCCTGCAGCCCGGCGACAAGGTCATGGGCCTGTCGCTCGCCCACGGCGGGCACCTCAGCCACGGGATGAAGCTCAACGTCTCCGGGCGCCTCTACGACATCGTCGCCTACGAGGTCGACCAGGAGACGTCGCTCGTCGACATGGACGAGGTCGCGCGGATCGCCCGCGAGACGAAGCCGAAGATGATCATCGCCGGCTGGTCCGCCTACCCCCGGCACCTCGACTTCGCGCGCTTCCGCGAGATCGCCGACGAGGTCGGCGCGTACCTCTGGGTCGACATGGCGCACTTCGCCGGACTCGTCGCCGCGGGCCTGCACCCGAACCCCGTCCCGCACGCGGACGTCGTCACCACGACGGTCCACAAGACCCTCGGCGGCCCGCGCTCCGGGATCATCCTCTGCAAGGCCGAGTACCAGAAGAAGATCGACCAGGCCATCTTCCCGGGCCAGCAGGGCGGCCCGCTCGAGCACGTCATCGCCGCGAAGGCCGTCGCGCTGAAGATCGCCGCGTCCGACGCGTTCAAGGAGCGCCAGCAGCGCACGATCGACGGTGCCCGCGTGCTCGCCGAGGAGCTGCTCGCCACGGAGTCCGGCCTGAAGGTCCTGACGGGCGGCACCGACGTGCACCTCGTGCTCGTCGACCTGCGCGACACGGAGCTCACCGGCCAGGACGCCGAGGACCGCCTCCACGAGGTCGGCATCACGGTCAACCGCAACGCGGTGCCGTTCGACCCGCGCCCCCCGATGGTCACGAGCGGTCTGCGCGTCGGCACGTCGGCGCTCGCCACCCGCGGCCTCGACGTCGACGCCTTCCGCGAGGTCGGCAAGGTCATCGGCGCGGCGCTGTCGGGCGACGACGACGCCTTCGCGGGCGCGAAGGACGAGCTGGCCGCCCGCGTCACGAAGGTCGCGGGCGCGTTCCCGCTCTACACCCACCTCGGGTGACCGGGCGCGCCGGGAGCACGCCGCTCCCGGCGCCGTCGGCACGGCGCCCGGTCGGTCCGGGCGCCGGCTCTAGAGTGCCTGCGGCATGAACTGGCGCGATCCCATCGTGGGGCTGCTGGTCGCCTTCGCGGTCAGCGCGGCGCTCACCCCGCTCGTGGCGCGGGCGGCCGTCGTCCTCGGCGCGGTCGACCAGCCCCGCGGCCGCGGACTCGGCGTCGGCGGCACGCCCCTCCTGGGCGGCCTGGCGATCCTCGTCGCCGTCACGGTCGCCGTCCTGCTCGAGCTGCCGGCGGCCGGCCCGCAGGCCGACAACCTGCGGGCGATCCTGCTCGGCGCCGTGCTCATCGCGGTCGTCGGCGCGGCGGACGACCGGTTCGACCTGCCCTGGGCGGTGAAGCTCCTCGGCCAGATCGGGGCCGCGCTGATCCCCGTGTCGCAGGGGGTCCAGGTCGAGAACATCACCTTCCCGTTCCTCGGCGCGGTCGACTTCGCCGACGGTCCGAGCACGGTCCTGACCGTCTTCGGGTTCGTGCTGCTCATGAACGTCGTCAACTTCTCGGACGGGATCGACGGGCTCGCCGCCGGCGTCAGCTCGATCGCGGCGGTCGCGATGGGCATCGTCGCCGCCGACCTGATGAAGGACCACGCCGCGCTCCTGGCCGCCGCGACGGCGGGGGCGGCGCTCGGGTTCCTCGTCCACAACTTCCACCCCGCCCGCGTCTTCATGGGGGACACCGGGGCGATGCTCCTGGGCTACCTGCTCGCGGCGATCGCCGTGGAGGGCTCGGTCAAGACGAACGCGGTCCTCGCGCTCGTCGTGCCGTTCGTGGTGCTCGCCCTGCCCGTCCTCGACACGACGTTCGTGGTGCTCAAGCGCCTGAAGTCGGGCGTGCCGATCTACAACGCGGACCAGAACCACTTCCACCACCGCCTGAGCCGCATCGGCTTCAGCCCGCGGCGCACGGTGGTCTACCTCTACCTCTGGGCGGGGTCGCTCGCCGGCCTCGCCGTGGCGCTGCGCTTCGTCCCGTACTCGGACAACCGGGGGCACTTCAACCCGTGGTGGACGACCGTGATGGGCCTGATCCTGCTGGCCTGCCTCGCGGTCTCCGTCTACCTCGTGACGGTCCTCGAGATCCTCAAGCTGCGGCGCATCGACGCCCTGCGCCTGCGACGCGCGCGGCCCGGCATCAGCGACGACGAGATCGACGCGGACGTCGCCCGGGTGCTGCAGACGGGCGAGTTCAGCGCGATCACCGGCGAGCACCACCGCGTCGACGACCCGCGCTGAGGCCGGGGGAGGGGCGTCGCGTCGCGCCGGCGCGGACCCCGGCCGCGGTCAGCCCGCGTCGACGACCGGGGCCGGATCGACGAGCCCGTAGATCGCCCGGAGCCACATCGCCGAGATCGCCTCGACGAGCTCCGCGGGCTCGAACACCTCGCCCTGCACGAACTGCTCGTACAGCGCGCGCTCCACGCCCCACACCAGGGCGAAGGCCGTCGCCCGGGCCGCGAAGGGCGGCGCGGCGCCGGCGGCCTGCTCGCGCAGGATCCGCCCCTCCGTGGCGTCGACGAACCGCCCGATGAGCGCCCGCCAGTGCTCCGCGACCTCGCGCTCGTACGTGCCGACCTCGACGATGGCCCGCAGGAGCGGACCGTGCTGCACGAAGAGCGCGGAGACGTCCTCGATCGACGTGCGCAGGGCGTCGTGGCTGACGCCCGTCCCCGACCACCAGATGTCCGCGGCGGCGTAGAGCTCGTCGGCGACGACGGCCGTCAGGAGCTCGAGCACCTCGCGCTTGTCGCGGAAGTAGAAGTAGAACGAGGTGCGCGAGATGCCCGCGCGGCCCGCGAGGCGCTCCACGCCCATGTCGGCGTAGGTCTCGCCCTCCGTCAGGAGCTCCTCCATCGCCCGGAGCACGTCCTGCCGGATCCGCTCGCGCTTCGGGGTCGCGTCGGTCCGTCGGGGGGTCGGGGCCACCCGTCGAGCGTACCCGGCCCGCCACCGTCCCCCCGGACGACCCGTTCGCGCGGCCCTCGCCGTGGCCGCACGTTTGACAGGGCGTCGAACGCGATACAACTCCCCCGTGGAGCAATGGATCTGTGAGCCGTGCGGCTTCATCTACGACCCCGAGGAAGGGGACCCGGACGGGGGCATCCCGCCCGGGACGGCGTTCGAGGACATCCCGGACGACTGGAGCTGCCCGGTCTGCGGCGCGCAGAAGCGCGAGTTCGAGAAGCTCGACGCCTGACCCGTCGCGCGGCCGGGGCCCGGGCCCCTGCCCGTCTGCCCGGCCCGTCGCCCCGGCCCACGCGCCCGCACCGACGGCCCGCGGACGACGTCTCCGCAGGGGTGCGGCCGACCCGCCGAGGCCTGTCCAACCGGACGACCGAGGCGCGTCGGCGCTCGTCTAGGATCGACCGGGTGCTCGAAGAGCTCCTGCTCCTCGCCGGTCTCCTGCTCGTCGCGGGACTCGCGGCCTCGCTCTTCGCCGGCCGACTACGGGTCCCCGCCCTCGTCGTCTTCCTCCTGCTCGGCATGGCCGCCGGGCCGGACGAGCTCGGCATCATCGACACCCGCGACGCGGAGCTCATCCGCGACGTCGGGCTCGTCGCCCTCGTCCTGATCCTCTTCGAGGGCGGCCTGGCGTCCGGCCTGCGCGAGATCCGGCCCGTCGCGGTGCCCGCGGCGCTCCTGGCGACCGCCGGCGTCCTCATCACGACGACGGTCGTCGGCACGGTCGCGTTCGTCACGCTCGACGTGAACTTCGAGCAGGGGCTGCTGCTCGGGGCGATCGTCGCGTCGACGGACGGCGCCGCGATCTTCGCGCTCCTGCGGGGTTCCACCCTGCGACGGCGGCTCGCCCGGACGCTCGAGGGCGAGGCCGGCATGAACGACCCCGTCACCGCGCTCCTCGTCATCGGGCTCATCGACCTGAGCAAGAACGAGGGCTCCGTCCTCGACATCTTCGTGACGATGGCGAGCGAGCTGGCCATCGACGCGGTCGTCGGCACCGTCATCGGCCTGCTCGCCGTCCAGGCGTTCCAGCGCGCCCGCCTGGCGAGCGAGGGGCTCTACCCCGTCGCGTCGCTGGCCACGGCGATCCTCGCCTACGCCGTGGCCTCGAACCTCCACGGCTCCGGGCTGCTGTCGGCCTACGCGGCGGGCCTGATCCTCGGTTCCTTCCCGATCCAGGGCAAGCGGTCGATCACCGCCTTCCACGACGGCATCGCCTGGGTCGCCCAGCTCGGCATGTTCCTGGCCCTCGGCCTGCTCGTCTCGCCGAACGCGCTCGGGGACGTCTGGGTCGAGGCGCTGGTGATCACGGCCGCGCTCCTCTTCCTGGGACGACCGATCTCCGTCATGGCGATCCTCACGCCGCTGCGCTTCACCGCGCGGGAGCAGATCGCGGTCTCCTGGGCCGGGCTCCGCGGGGCGGTGCCCATCGTCTTCGCGACCTTCCCGGTGATCGCGGGCGTGCCCCGGGCCGACGAGTTCCTGTCCATCGTGTTCTTCGTCGTCGTGCTCACGACGATCCTCCAGGGGGTGACGTTCGAGGGCCTGGCGGTGCGCCTGGGGGTGACCACGACCCAGCCGGCGATCGACCGCCCGCTCGTCGAGGTGATGGCGGTCCGCGAGCTGGGGGCGGAGGTCGTCGAGGTCCGCGTCCGCGACGGCGACGCGATGGTCGGGGCGCGGGTGAAGGACCTCGGCCTGCCGCGCGACGCGCTCGTCAACGTGCTCGTCCGGGGCGACGAGGCGCTGCTGCCCCGCGGCTCCACGACGCTCGAGCTCGGCGACCGCCTCCACGTGCTGGTCCGCCGGGAGGTCGCGGGCCAGATCCCGGGGCTCATCGAGCGCTGGCGCGAGGGGCCGGTGGGGCCGCCCGTGCGCCCGGTGCGCCGGCACGTCGCGATCCGGCCGATCTTCCGCGCGGGGCCGTGGGACGCCCGGGACGGGAACGCCGCCGAGCCCACGACCGTCACGGGGATCGCGGTCGTCGAGCGCCTGCGCCTGCGCCGCGACGCGCCGGGGGCCCTCGTGGTCCTCGCGGACGGCCGCTACGCCGTGTCGGGGGCGATCGCGATCGTCGGCTCCCGCCAGGCCGTCCAGGGCGCCGCCCGCCGCCGCCTGCAGGGCGCCCCGGACGACGCGGAGGCCGGCTGGTGGCAGGAGGTCGTCGGGGCCTGCGCCTTCTGAGCGGCGCGCCCGGAGGGACGGCGGCGGCGTCCCTCGCGGCGCGCCGAGAGGGCGGTCGCGGACCCCGCGGGACCCCCGGCGACGCGATCCCGGAGGCCGACGGCGCCGCGGAGCCCGGTCACACGACCGGTCCCCGCCGCACCCGCCCCGCCACGCCGACCGCGCCCGGCGAGCGGATGCGCGCCATCTTCGTATCCTGGCGCACCACCGCTCGTGCCGCCTCGCACAAGGCGTCGTGCACGGCGCTACGAGAGGCCGAAAACCCGCTGGGAAGCAGGCGACACGCCCTCCGGGTTCTGTATATGGTGGGGCTCCGCCGCCGAGCCCCTCCTCGCCGCAGCACCGCTGCGGCCCGCGAGGGGAATCCTGCGTTGCCGATCCTCACGGGGTCGTCGCGCCGGCGGACTCCGATCCATGGCGTATCCATCCCACACCAGCGAGACCGGCGATGACGGCACCCGATCGACCGCCAGCGGGCGGTGCGGTGGCCGGCATGACCATCGTCACCTCGATGCTCCTGGGGCTCGCCGTGTTCGGCGGGATCGGGACGCTCGTCGGATCGCTGGGCTTCGGTCTGATGGTCGGGGCGTTCGTGGGGATCTTCGGCGGCGTGGCCGCCGTGATCGTCCGGTTCCGATGACGGACGGGCCGGCCTCGTGCTGAACCTGCGCCTCATCGACATCGCCGTCGTGATCGCCGCCCTGCCGATCGTGCTGCTCCTCGGGGCGCCCGTCGTCGGCTGCGTCGTGGCCACGATCGTCTGGATCGTCCAGCGCGTCGTCGCCGGCGTCGTCGAGGGCCGCGCCCAGGCGCAGGACGACCCGCGCACGGCGCTCAAGCTGAACTTCGTCGCGATGATGGCGCGCGTCTGGCTCATCTGCCTGGCGATCGTCCTCTGCGGCGTCGTCGTGGATCGTCAGGACGGCGCCGCCGCCGCCGCGACCATGATCGTCGCCTTCACGGTCTACCTGGCCGTCACCCTCCTGACCCGCACCACCGACAGGAAGTCTGTCCACGCATGAGCACCCGCGCGAAGGTCCGCACCGGCATCGCGGTCTACGTCCTTCTGATCATCGCCGCGGTAGCCGCGTTCGGTGCGACGAAGAACGAGGACTCGTCGTTCGAGCCGGCCAACGAGTTCAAGGTCGACACCTGGATTGACCTCGGTCCGCTGTCGATCAACAAGGCCGTCCTCTACATCGTCATCGCGGGCTTCCTCACGGTCTTCACGATGATGTGGGTCGCGAAGCGGATGCAGGCCAAGCCGAACCGCACGCAGACCGTCGTCGAGCTCATCTACACCTCGATGCGGGACAACGTCACCGGCGCCAACATGGACGGCGCGATGGCGAAGCGGTGGTTCCCCTTCATCGCCACGATCTTCCTCTTCATCTGGTACTCGAACCTCATCGGCTACATCCCGCTGCCGACGAACACCGAGCACGAGTTCGACGTCTTCGGCCTCGCGGTCCCGCACTTCGCGCTGTACGCGGCGACCGCCAACCTCGGCGTCCCGCTCATGCTCGCGATCCTCGTGTTCGTCTTCTACACGGGCGAGGGCATCAAGAAGAAGGGCCTCATCGGCTACCTCGGCAGCCTCGTGCCGCCGGGCGTCACCGGTCCGATGGCCGTCTTCATCTGGTTCCTCGAGTTCCTCTCCAACTTCATGCGGCTGATCTCGCTGTCCGTGCGACTGTTCGCGAACATCCTCGCCGGTCACCTGATCATCCTGTTCATGAGCGGCGGCCTGGCCGTGCTCCTCGGCATCCACGCCGTGGGCGTCATCGCGCTTCCCGCCGGCATCCTGCTCTATCTCTTCGAGATCGGGCTGGTCGCCACCCTGCAGGCCTTCATCTTCGCCACTCTCACGGCCATCTATCTCGGTGGCGCCGTGTCCGAGTCCCACTGAGTCACCTAAAAGGAGCAGTACCGTGGACCTGACGATCATCACGACTCTCGCCCAGGCCGCCGAGGCGGCGGGCCCCGAGAACGCATCCGACGCCGGCAAGGCCATCGCCCTCGCCCTCGGCGGCGGCCTCGGTGCCGCCGGCGCCGGCATCGGCATCGGCTACCTGTTCGGCTCCGTCGTCCAGGCGCTCGTGCGCCAGCCGGAGCTCAAGGACGAGATCACCAGCATCCAGTGGCTCGGATTCGCCCTGACGGAGGCCGTGTTCTTCTACGGCCTCGTCGCGGGCCTCCTGGCCTTCTTCCTGTAGGCCGCGATGAGCGTGCTCCTGCAAACCATCGCGCCCCTGGCGGCCGGTGCCGAGGTCGAGGGCGAGAACAAGAGCTTCCTCGTCTCGCCGGACCTCGGCGCGATGATCTGGACGCTGATCGTCTTCGTCATCGCCTGGATCGTCCTGTCGAAGGTCGCGTTCCCGAAGATCGCGGAGGCCCTGGACAAGCGCCAGGCCGCGATCAACGAGTCGATCGAGGCAGCTGAACGCGACCGCAAGGAAGCGGAGCAGCTCGCCGCGGAGAACCGCCAGAACCTCCTCGAGGCGCGTACGCACGCCGAGGACATCCTGACGCGCGCCCGCAAGAGCGCCGACGCCCACGAGGCGAAGGCGCGCGAGGACGCGAAGACCAAGGGCGAGG
>WLOB01000109.1 GCA_009699505.1 Actinomycetota bacterium
CTCGATCCGGCCGTCGCCGGGCAGGTTCGCCAGGGAGAAGGAGCGGTGCTCCTCCGTCCCGGGGATGTGGATGTCCACGTAGTGCCCCGGGAAGAACGTGAAGTCCGAGGGCTCGCTGATCGCGAACTCGACGCGCGAGATGTCGTGGGTGAGGTGCTCCACGGCCGTCAGCGTCGCCTTGCCGTCCCGGATCGGGATGTCCAGCTTGTAGTTGTCAGGGTCGTAGTGCAGGAGCTCGACGACCAGGTCGTCCTCGGGCATCGCGCGGCAGAGCAGCGTGTAGCCCTGGGACTCCTCGGTCTCCGACAGCGCGAAGGTGGAGTACGGCTTGAGCACGACCTCGCCCTCGAGGAGGTAGCACTTACACGCCGAGCACTGCCCCTCCCGGCAGCCGTACACCAGGGAGAACCCGGACCGGAAGGCGGCGTCCAGGACGGTCTCGTCCTCCCCGCACTCGATCTCCTCGTCGATCGGCTCGAACGTCACGCGCGGCATGCGGCCTCCTCCTTCCGGTCCGGGACGGGCATCAGTGCGTCGGGGCCAGGAGGGAGGTGCCGCCGACCGAGGACCAGCCCTTCGGAGGCTTGGGCGTCACGAACGGATCGGTCGGCGAGCCACCGAAGTTCGCGAAGCGCTTGTGGTGGTCGCCGTCGGCGAGACCCATCCGCTTGGCGGTGTTGATGTTCGGGCTCTCGACGACGAGACCGATCTCGTCGAGGTCCTGCAGCGTCCACTGGTGCTCGGACCGCAGATGGGGCTGACCCATCAGCGTCTTGCCGTCGGACCGGACGTAGCCGATCTGACGGACGACGTCGCCCAGCGACTGGCCGTGGAACTTGTCGAACCAGTTGCGGTCGCCCTCGTAGCGGCCGGGGTTGGACTCGTCCAGCCAGCAGCACTCCTTCGAGCAGTAGAAGCGGGTCAGGCCGTCGACCTCGCGGTGGCAGAGGTCCTCCTCGATGACCGAGGCCATCTGGCAGGTCCAGCACATCGGCGGGGCGTCGGCCATCAGACCGGAGAGCATCATCGCCTTCTCGCGCGGGTCGTCGAGCTCGCGGAACGCCTCCCAGAAGAAGCCGTACTCGTCGTACCAGCCCGGGTAGTGGTTCTCGAACCACTCGAAGTCGCGCTCGTCCAGCGCGTCGAAGCGCCAGTAGTGCAGCGGGTGCGTCGCGAACGCGAGCATCGCGGTCTTGTGGACGATGCCCTTGACGATCCGCTCCCGCGCGGCCTCGAACATGTCGGGCGGGACGTTCAGGCCCAGCTTGCCGAGCTTCAGGATGTACGCGCGGTACCAGTCGTCGCGGATCCAGCGGTCCCACTTGTTGATGAACGACTCCTGGTCGGAGCGGTCCTTGGAGAAGTACTCCATGACCGCGCCGGCGAAGACGTCGAGGAACGCGTGGTTGATCCACCAGGCCTGCTGCAGGTCGCGCTCGATCAGCGGCGCGTTGGAGTCGTCCTGGAGGACCGTCAGCAGCGTCGCGTAGCCGTTCGAGATGTGGCGCGCCTCGTCGGACTGCACCGAGAGGTACGTCGTCGGCAGCGCGAAGTCGCCGTTGCGGGCGGCCACGTCCGGGACGGCGACGAAGACGACGTTCGTGAACGCGGTCTCGGCGACGACCTGCAGCGTGAACGCGCACTGGATCGGGTCGCCGACCATGAAGTGGCTGAGCATGTTCAGCCCGGCGGCGGTGATGAAGTTGTTGCCGAGCTCCTGATTGCCCAGGCCCCAGCCCGCCGGCTCGGGGACGTGCTTGCCGTACCAGCGCGCGAGGGACATCTGCATGCCCTCATGGCGGACCTCGTCGACGAACTGGACGTGGTAGCCGTTGCGCAGCTCGTTGATCGGGATCGCGTCGATGAGCATCGACATGCACCGGCCCGCGCCGACCTCGGCGAAGTTCGTCACGGCGACGAACGGCTTGAGGATCTCCAGCCACCGGGTCTCGGCCTTGTCCGGCATCGCCGCGCGCACCGCCGCGTCGTGCCCGCCGTAGACGCGCTCGTCCTTCTCGAGCTCCATCGGCAGGTACTCCCGCATGATCTGCTTCATGGGGTCCTTGCCGGTCTTCGGCAGGGTGTACCGCGTCGGGTAGGACGCCTTCCCGTGGTGGTAGGTCGGCTCCCAGCCGAGCTCGTTCACGCGGGCGTGCGTCTTGGTGATGCTGCGTCGCTTCGGTGCGCTGGTGCTCATCGTGCTGCTCTCTTCCGTTGGTTCCGGACCCATTGCCTACGTGATGCATCCGACACTACGGACGACCGCCGGTCGTAGTCGACGTTCGTTCGGAGCATCTTTCACCCCAATGTGAGGGAGATCACGCTCGGGATCTCCCTCATGGTGGTGTTGCGGTAGGTCTCAGCTCTGGTCGCCGGCGGCGCCGCGCAGCTCGCCGGACTCCAGCCGCGCACGCAGCGCCTTCTTGTCGAACTTCCCGACCGAGGTCTTGGGCACCTCGGGGATCAGGACGTACTCGTCGGGCTCCCACCACTTCGCGACGCGCCCGCTCAGATAGGCGGCGAGCGCCTCGGCGTCGGTGTCCGACCCCGGCCTGACGACCACGCACGCCAGGGGCCGCTCGGTCCAGCGCTCGTCGGGCTTGGCGATGACCGCCGCCTCGAGGACGTCGGGATGCCCCATCAGCTCGTTCTCGAGGTCCACCGAGGAGATCCACTCGCCGCCGGACTTGATCACGTCCTTGGAGCGGTCGGTGATCCGGATGTACCCGCGGTCGTCGATCGACGCCACGTCGCCGGTGCGCAGCCAGCCGTCGTGGAACTTGTCGTCGCCGGTCGGGTCCTCGTAGTACCGCGAGGCGATCCACGGCCCGCGGACCTCGACCTCGCCCGACGCCTCGCCGTCCCAGGCCATCGGCTCGCCCTCGGCGTCGACGATCCGGACGTCCACGAGCGGCGAGACCTGGCCCGCGCGGAGGCGGAACTCCGCCGCGGCCGCCTCGTCCACGTCGTGGGGGGCGTGGGCCACCGCACCCAGGGGGCTGGTCTCCGTCATGCCCCACGCCTGGACGACGTTGAGACCGTGGCGCTCCCGGAAGCCCTCGAGGAGGACCCGCGGCACCGCCGCGCCGCCGCACGGGACGACCCGCAGCGACGAGAGGTCGGGGCGGTACTCGTCGGCGTAGCGCAGGAGGTCCAGCCAGATCGTCGGGACGCCGGCGGCGACCGTGACGCGCTCGCCCGTGATGAGCTTGGCGAGCGGCTCGGCCTGCAGGAACTTGCCCGGCATCACGAGGTTCGCACCGGTCAGCGTCGAGGAGTACGGCAGGCCCCACGCGTTGGCGTGGAACATCGGCACCACCGGCAGGACGGTGTCCCGTCCGCAGATCCCGAAGGTGTCGGCCATGCACTCGCCGACGGCGTGCAGCACCGTGGAGCGGTGCGAGTAGAGGACGCCCTTGGGGTTGCCCGTCGTCCCCGACGTGTAGCAGAGGGCCGCGGCCGTGCGGTCGTCGGCGATCTCGGGGTAGGCGAACGACTCGGGGGCGGCGGCCAGGAGCTCCTCGTACCGGTGGACCTGCCCGGTCAGGCCCTCGACCGGCCCGTCGCCGACGACGATGAAATGCTCGACGATGCCGAGCTCCGCCACCGCCGGGGCCAGGAGCGGCACCAGGGTGTCCTCGATGATCACGACGCGGTCCTGCGCGTGCTCGACGATGTACTGCAGCTGCTCCGGGAACAGGCGGAGGTTCAGCGTGTGCAGCACCGCGCCCATCGAGGGGATCCCGAGGTACGCCTCGAGGTGCTCCTGCCGGTTCCACATGAACGTGGCGACGCGGTCGCCGGGCTGCACCCCGAGAGTGGTGAGCGCCCCGCAGAGGCGGTCGACGCGGTCGCCCACCTCGCGGTACGTCGCACGGGTGAGGCCCTCGCCGTCGAAGGAGGCGACGGTGGCGCGGCCGTTCACCGTCCGCGCGCGATCGAGGATGTACTTGATCGTCAGCGGATAGTCGTCCTGCATCAGCCCCAGGAGGGATCCGGCCTGCGTGGGGGCGCTGTCCGTCGCCATCGCGATCCCTACGCCTTCTTCTCGGCGGGCGTGCTGAGCAGCAGGTCGTACACGCGCCGGTCGCGACGCCCCGAGAGGTCGAGGTGGACGTTCTTGACCTCGAGGTAGGCGTCCAGGGCGTCCGGGCCGAGCTCGCGGCCGAGACCGCTCTGCTTGTAGCCGCCGAACGGCAGGGCGCAATTGACCATGTGCGCGTCGTTGATCCAGACCGTGCCCGCCCGGAGACGCCCGGCGACCTCGAGGCCGCGCTCGTTGTCGGAGGTCCAGACGGCGGCGGCGAGGCCGTAGATCGTGTCGTTGGCGATCCGGACCGCGTCGTCGACGTCGCTGTAGCGGATGACCGAGAGGACCGGCCCGAAGATCTCCTCCTGGGCGATCGTCATGTCGTTGGTGACGTCGGTGAAGATCGTCGGCTCGATCCAGAAGCCGCGCTCGAACTCCGGGCCCTGCGGGACGCCGCCGCCGAACGCGACGGTCGCGCCCTCGGCCTTGCCCTTCTCGATGTAGCCGAGGATGCGCTCTTTCTGCTCCGCCGAGGCGACGGGACCGAGGTCCGTGTCGAAGTCCATCGTGTCGCCGACCTTCAGCGTCTTCGCCCGCTCGACCATCTTGGCGACGAACTCGTCGTGCAGCGCGTCGGGGAGCAGAAGCCGCGTACCGGACTCGCACGCCTGCCCGGAGTACATCCAGCAGCCGAACAGCGCAGCGTCGACGGCGGTGTCGATGTCGGCGTCGTCGAGGATCACGACCGGCGACTTGCCGCCGAGCTCGAGCGTCACGCGCTTGACGTTGTCGGACGCGAGCTTCATGACCTCGCGGCCGACGGCCGTGGAGCCGGTGAAGGCGATCTTGTCGACGTCGGGGTGCGCCGCCAAGCGGGCACCGACGGTCTCGCCCTCGCCCGTGACGATGCTGAGGACGCCGGCGGGCAGGCCGCACTCCTCGGCGATCCGCGCGAACTCGAGGACCGTCAGCGGGGTCTTCTCGTCCGGCTTGATGACGATCGAGTTGCCGGCGGCGAGCGCCGGACCGAGCTTCCACACCGCGAGCAGCAGCGGGAAGTTCCAGGGGATGATGCCGCCGCAGACGCCGATGGCCTCCTTGCGCAGCACGCTCTGGGAGAGCGTCGGGTACACCGTGGTCGGCTGCGGCGTCTCGAAGCTGTACGAGCCGGCGACCTCCGCGAAGTACGCGAAGTGGCCGACCGCCATGCCGACGTGGAAGCCGTTGGTCTGGCGCAGCGTCGCGCCGTTCTGCAGGGTCTCGAGCTCGGCGAGCTCGCCGACCTGCTCGCCCAGCCGGGCCGCGATGGCCTGGAGGACCTGCGCGCGCTCGGCCGGATCCTTACGCGACCAGACGCCCGACTCGAAGGCCGCCCGCGCCGCCTTGACCGCGGCCTCGAGGTGCTCGACCTCGCCCTTGGCGGTCGTCGCGACGACCTCCTCCGTGGCGGGGTTGACGATCTCGAACGAGCCGTCGGTGTCGACGGTCTCGCCGCCGATGTACAGGGGGTAGTGCTTGACGGAGGTGGTGGCCATCGTGATCTCCTGGACGCGCGAGGGGATCAGGCCGCGGAGGCGGCCTGGTCCTTCGCGTCGGTGGCGGACTTGTACATGGGGAACAGCGGCTTCGTCAGCGGGACGAGCTTGAGGATCTTGTTGACCGGGCCCTTGGCCTTGACCTTGCCCTTGGCCAGGCCGACGGCCAGGTTGTACTCGCCGCGCCAGTACTGGTGCGCGATGTCGCACGGCATGATCAGCGTGACGTCGGGCTCGACGTCGTTCTCGCCCTCGATCACCTCGTAGTCCTCGGTGAACTTGACGGTCAGCACGCAGTCCGGGTCGCTGTAGTTGAAGCGGAGCACCGTTCCGGCGCCGCGCAGCTTCGGTCCCGCTTCCGGGTGCTCCCCGGCCTCGCGGAAGACCCCTCCGATGTACTGGTAGACCTCGTCGGCATCGCTGAAGTACGGCACGGCTCTTCTCCGGGTTCGGACGACCACGCTCCCTTTGAGTGCGGTCGCTCACGGAGGCTATGGGCAGGGCGTCTCCCCCCGCATCACCAATTCGGTGGGAGTTCCTGCCCCCCGGGGATGAGGTTCCGGGGGCGACGGTTTGCGTCGCGGACAGATCGGGCCATGGCGTCCTCTTCCGACGACGCGGTCAGCGACTGCCGCGGAACACTCGGGCACCGAGCATCTCGTCCGCGCATCCGGCGGAGGCGAGGGCGAAGCCGCGGTCGATCAACGCCAGGAGCTCGCCCCCCGCGTCGACCCAGCAGCGGTAGGCCGCCAGCGCGATCCCCAAGGCGATGTGACCCACGGTCTCGGGCCCGTGGTCGTCGGGATCGACTCCCACGCGCGCAGCCGTGAACTCGGCGACGACACGTCGCCACTCGGCGTAGCGCAGGGTCGAGTGCGCCTGCAGGGCCGGGACCGTCGTGATCAGGGTCATCCGCGCCCGGAGGACGTCCTCGTCCGCGCCCCAGTCGTTGAACTCCAGCACCGCCGCCCGCACGCAGACCATGACCGGGAGGTCGCGCGGCGTCGCCTCCAGGGCCAGCCGGAAGCGGTCCAGGTGCAGCGAGAACTCGCCCCAGACCAGATCGTTCTTCGACGGGAAGTAGCGGAACACGGTCCGCCGCCGGATGCCCGCCGCCCGGGCGACGGCGTCGACCGTCGTCGACTCGAAGCCGTCCCGGACGAACAGCTCGATCGCGACGTCGGCGATGGCGCCGCGCGTCGTGCTCGGGGGCCGGCCGCGCACCGCCGCCGGGGGCTCGACCACCGCGCCGCCACGTCGGTCGAGAGGCCCGGACACCCCGGCAGCGTAGCGCGAACCCCGGCGCGGGCCGCCGGTACGGGAAACGCAGGGCACGCGGACTCCGGATCCGGCTCGCGGCGCGAGCGTCGCGAGCGGCGTCGCGCGGGCGGGCCGCGCGACGACCCATTTGACATGCCGTGCACAAACGGGATAGAAGGCCGTACGCACGAGGCGACGTCCGTCGTCCCGAAGTCCAACGCCGGAGAGCGCACCATGCCCCAGAATGCCCCCACCTCCACCAGCGACCTGCCGCAGGAGGCCGCCCTGCCCGCCGACGCCGCGACGCCGGCCGAGAGCGTCGAGGCCGCAGCTCTGGTGGAGGGCGACCTGCTGGTCGAGGACGTGTCGATCGACGGCATGTGCGGCGTCTACTAGTCCGATGAGCACGCCGACCATCACGCCCGCCGCCGCCGACGCGAAGGACGCCTCCGTGGCGGACGTGGTGGCCCGGCGCCGACTGGACTTCGACCCCACGGCCGCCTGGGCGCTGAGCCCCCAGGTCGCGCTGCGCCCCGAGCGCTTCGGCGCCCTCGCGTACCACTTCGGCACGCGCCGCCTCTCCTTCCTGAAGTCGCCCCGTCTGCTGGCCGTCGTCGAGGCGCTGGCCGACCACCCCTCCGCGACCGAGGCCTGCGCCGCGGTCGGGATCACCGAGGCCGAGATGCCCGGCATGACCACGGCGCTCTCCACCCTCGCCCGCACCGACATGATCGTCCCGAGGACCTCCGCATGAGCACCGTCCTGCCCCGCACCACCGGCGACCACGGCCCGGTCCCGGGCCCCAGCGCCGCCGCGGCGCCCGCAACCCGCATCCCGATCGACGACCTCCTCGCGGCGAACACACCACACGCCGGGCACGCCCGCGGCGCGTCCCCGTCGGCCCCCGCCCACCGCCCGGTCGGCCGGTTGGTCGACGAGTTCCAGTCGGGTCTGGACGCCCCGATCTGCCTGACGTGGGAGCTCACGTACGCCTGCAACCTCGCGTGCGTGCACTGTCTCTCGTCGTCGGGCCGACGCGACCCGCGGGAACTGACGACCGCCGAGTGCAAGGGCGTCATCGACGAGCTGCAGCGGATGCAGGTCTTCTACGTGAACATCGGCGGCGGCGAGCCGACCGTCCGGAAGGACTTCTGGGAGCTCGTCGACTACGCGACCGACCACCAGGTCGGCGTGAAGTTCTCCACCAACGGCTCCCGCATCGACGCCGCGGTCGCCGAGAAGCTCGCCGGCAGCGACTACGTCGACGTGCAGATCTCGCTCGACGGCGCGACCGCCGAGGTCAACGACCACGTCCGCGGCCCGGGCTCCTACGACACCGCGATGACCGCGATGGGGCACCTCAAGGACGCAGGATTCTCCGGCTTCAAGCTCTCCGTCGTCTGCACCCGCCAGAACATCGGACAGCTCGACGAGTTCAAGGCGATCGCGGACTTCTACGGCGCGCAGCTGCGGTTGACGCGTCTGCGTCCGTCGGGCCGCGGGGCGGACACGTGGGACGAGCTGCACCCGCTGCCTGCCCAGCAGAAGGAGCTCTACGACTGGCTCGTCGCGCACGGCGAGGACGTCCTGACCGGTGACTCGTTCTTCCACCTCGCCGCCTACGGCGACGCGCTCCCGGGCCTGAACCTCTGCGGCGCCGGCCGCGTCGTCTGCCTGATCGACCCGATCGGCGACGTGTACGCGTGCCCGTTCGCGATCCACGACGAGTTCCTCGCCGGCAACGTCCGCTCCGACGGCGGGTTCCAGACCGTGTGGCGGGAGAGCGAGCTGTTCCTCGAGCTGCGCGAGCCGCAGTCCGCCGGTGCCTGCAACTCCTGCCAGTTCTTCGACAAGTGCCGCGGCGGCTGCATGGCCGCGAAGTTCTTCACCGGCCTGCCGATGGACGGCCCCGACCCCGAGTGCGTCCTCGGCCACGGCGAGGAGCTCCTCAAGCAGCGCGGCGACGCGTTCATCCCGAAGCCCTCGATGGATCACTCCAAGAAGCTCTCCAAGCGCCAGCGGCTGGAGAAGGCCGCCGCCGAGCGCGGGATCACGCTGCCGCCGGAGGGCACGCCGCTGCCGGTCCGCCGCGACGCGGCGTCGATCCCCGACAGGGCCTGCGACGAGAACCCGCTCGCCGGGTTCGGGTCCGTCGATGTCGTCGACCGCGGCGCGTCGGGCGGATCCGCGGACCGCGACGCGCTCGCCGGCTTCACGGTCCGGAAGCCGACGGAGGGCTGAGATGGCCAGCAGCAACGCGTGGTTCGAGTCGGTCGCCGAGGCCCAGCGGCGCGCCAAGAAGCGCCTGCCGGCCTCGGTCTACAAGGCGCTGATCGCCGGCGCCGAGAGCGGGACGACCGTCGACGACAACGTCGCCGCGTTCCGCGAGCTCGGGTTCTTCCCGCGGATCGCCACCGGCCTGTCGGGCTCGCGCGAGACCGCGACGACCGTCATGGGCCAGGAGATCTCCCTCCCGGTCCTGGTGTCGCCGACGGGGGTCCAGGCCGTGCACCCCCACGGCGAGCTCGGCATCGCCCGCGCGACGAAGGCGGTCGGCACCGCGATGGGCCTCTCGTCGTTCTCCAGCAAGCCCGTCGAGGACGTCGTCGCGGCGAACCCCGCCACGTTCTTCCAGGTCTACTGGATGGGCGACCGCGACCGCATCCAGCAGATCCTCGAGCGGGCCAAGAACGCGGGCGCGGCCGGGATCATCCTGACCCTCGACTGGACGTTCGCGCACCGCCGCGACTGGGGCTCTCCCACGATCCCCGAGAAGCTCAACGTGCGCGCGATGGCGAAGATGTCGCCGGAGGTCGTGCGCCGGCCCCGCTGGCTCGGGCGCTTCGCCCGCTCGGGCCGGTTCCCCGACCTGACGGCCCCGAACATGGCCCGGCCCGGCGGCCCCGCCCCCACGTTCTTCGGGGCCTACGGCGAGTGGATGATGACCCCGCCGCCCGTGTGGGACGACATCGCCTGGATGCGCGAGCAGTGGGACGGCCCGTTCATGATCAAGGGCATCACGCACCCCGACGACGCCGTCCGGGCGATCGACACGGGCGCCACCGCCATCTCCGTCTCCAACCACGGGGGCAACAACCTCGACGGGACCCCCGCCACCATCCGCGCGCTCCCGGGCGTGGCCGAGGCCGTGGACGGCCGGATCCAGATCGTCCTGGACGGCGGGATCCGGCGAGGCAGCGACGTCGTGAAGGCCGTCGCCTTCGGCGCCACCGCCGTGATGACCGGCCGGGCGACGATGTGGGGCCTGGCCGCCAACGGCGAGGCCGGCGTCAACAACGTCCTGGAGATCCTCCGCGCCGGCATCGACGAGACGCTCGTCGGCCTCGGCCGGTCCTCGATCCACGACGTGACTCCCGAGGACATCGTCACGCTCGACGGCTTCGCCCGTCGACCGACGCCCGCGCTCGTCTGAGCAGGTGCCGCACCTCGATCGCCTGGCCTGGCCGGCGCTCGCGCGCCGGCCAGGAGCGGTGCTGCTCGTCCCCGTCGGAGCGACCGAGCAGCACGGACCGCACCTCCCCCTGACCGTCGACACCGACATCGCGGTGTGCCTCGCCCGCCTTGCGGCCGAACGCCGGCCCGACGCCCTCGTCGCGCCGCCCGTCGCCTTCGGCTCCAGCGGTGAGCACCAGGCGTTCCCTGGGACCCTCTCCATCGGACGGCGGGCGACCGAGCTCCTCCTGATCGAGCTGGTGCGCTCCGCGACCGAGAGCGTCCCTCGGGTCCTGCTCGTCTCGACGCACGGCGGCAACGCCGACGCGGTCAACCGGGCCGTACGCGTGGTGCGCTCCGAAGGCCGCGACGCCAAGGCCTGGACGCCGGGATGGACAGGGGACGCCCACGCCGGGAGAACGGAGACGTCGGTCATGCTGTCGATCGCGCCGGAGCGCGTCGACGTGTCGGCGGCGACCGGTGGAGCGACCGCACCGATCGAGGAGCTGCTCCCGCAACTCGAGCGCCAGGGCGTGCGCCGCGTCAGCGCCAACGGGGTGCTCGGCGACCCGGCGGGAGCGTCTGCGGACGAAGGGTCCCGACTGCTGGCCGAGGCGACGGGACGCCTCCTCGTGCTCCTGGAGCGCTGGATCGGCCGTCCCGTCCCGTGAGCGGGAAGGAACCCTCGACGGACCGGCCCCTCCCCGCGTCCTTCGGCCTCGCCCTGGACCCGGGCGTCCGGCGCACCGCCGACGGGCGCGTCCTGACCGGAGGCCGCCCCGGACGCCTCCTCACGCTCGGCGCGCGCGGGGCGGCCGCCGTCGACGCACTGATCGCCGGCGAGCGAGTCGGCATCGCGGAGC
>WLOB01000011.1 GCA_009699505.1 Actinomycetota bacterium
AGATGAACGGCGAACTGCTCCCACCGGTCCACGGCGCCCCCGTCCGCGTCGTGGTGCCCGGCTACATCGGGGCGCGAAGCGTCAAGTGGCTGCACCACGTCGAGGTCCGCGACCGCCCGTGGGAGGGCTGGTTCCAGGACGTCGTCTACCGCCTTCTGCAGCCCGAGCAGGAGCCCGGTCCCGGGGTCGGGATGCCGCTGGGCGAGGTCGCGCTGAACGCCGAGATCCTCGTGCCCGACCACGACGCACGTGTGACCGCCGGTCCGGTCGCGGTGCGCGGCTACGCGTTCGCCGGCGGAGAGCGCCACGTCGCGCGCGTCGACGTCTCGGCCGACGGCGGGAAGACCTGGGTCGAAGCGGACCTCGACGAGGACCTCGGCCGCTGGGCCTGGCGACTCTGGAGCACCGAGATGCACCTGGACCGCGGCGACCACGAGCTCGTCGTCCGCGCCTGGGACAGCGCCGCCGCCTCGCAGCCCGAGCACCCGGGGCCGCTCTGGAACCCCAAGGGGTACGTCAACAACGCCTGGGGCCGCGTCACGCTCCACGTCGCATGAACGCCCCCGCGCGGGATGAGGAGATCGCCGCCGACGATCCGCGGCGCCCGTTGGACCCGCGCGACTACAGCCGGCGGACGCTGTTGGCCAATGAGCGCACCTTCCTGGCGTGGTGGCGCACCGGCCTGACGAGCCTGACCGTCGCGATCGCGGCCGCCCGTGTCGTTCCCGAGCTCTCCGGCTCGAAGACCACGTGGCCCTACCTCGTCCTGGGCACCGTCTTCGCGCTCCTCGGAGTGCTCTGCATGGTCTACGGAGAGCACCGCCGCGCCGCCGTGTCCAAGGCCGTGCGGCGAGGCGAGTTCGCCGAGGTCAACCGCGCCATCAGCCTCATCATCACCACGACCGGCGCGCTGCTCGGCCTTGCCACCGTCGCGCTCATCCTCGTCGACCCGTAACCGGAACCGCACCCCGGACCGGGGACACCCCGGACCGGGGACACCCGGGACCGGGGACACCCCGGACGTCCCAGCCAGTGCCAGACACCGCTGCCGAAACCGCGCCAGGGAGCGATCAACATCACAGCTCGGGGCTGCAGCTCTCAGCGCTGTGTCGCGGTCTTCGTGTTTCGCTCCGTGGGTGCTCGCAGGGTCAGTGGTAGGCGTGGACGACGGCGTGGCCCTTGCCGCGTCCGATCAACCACCGGTTGACCGGGACGGCGGCCCAGAACGCGATGAAGAGCGCTCCGACGAGTGAGCCCCAGAAGAGAAGGTCGTCGAGGCCGGCGTCCATGGCGCCGGGGACGACCAGGATCGTGAGGGAGTCCAGGAGCTCCATCGTCGCGATCGAGAACGTGTCGGCTGCAAGGGCCAGACCGATGATCTTCCGGGCCGGGAGGCCGGCCTTGACGAGCGGGATCGATGTCAGGCCGTAGCCGAAGACGAACGCCAGCGTGATCGATGCGGCGATAGAGAGGCCGTTGCCCCACCCAAACGCGGTGGCGAGCACCATGCCGAGTACCTCGCCGATCGCGCAGCCGGTCAGGCAGTGCAGCGTGGCGCTGATCGCGGTGCGGGTGAGGGCGCCACCGTCTTCGTGGTCGTGATGCGTCACGTGATCCATGCCCCGAGCTTATACCCCCTGGGGGTATTAGCAGACGGGTTCGGTGGTGGCCGTTGAGGTCTGGTGGGTACAACTGGGTCATGGGTCCGATGGCCATCCGTGCCCGGTGGGCGCAGACCAACCAGCGCTTCGTGGCGCTGTTGGCGGTCCTGGTCCTGGCCTGCTCGGTCGTCGTGCATCACTCCGGTGCGACGCACGAGATGGGCGGGATGCACGGTGGCGACCATTCGATGGCTGCCACGGCGATGTGTGTCGGCACGATCGCTGCCACGGTCGCGATCGTCGGCCTGGTCGCTGCGGTCGTGCGCCGGCGACGCACGGTGCCACGCCCGCTCCGGGCGTTGCTGCCGGCCGTCGTGCGGATCGTGCCGGCGGGCCCATTGCCGCGGGCTCGCTCGAGCCCGCTGTATCTGCAGTACGAAGTCCTTCGACGGTGATCGATCGCACCGGCCGCCCCCTGGGTCGCCGGAGCACCTGCCGCACGCTCTCCCTCGGGTTGGCGTGCTTCATGACGATCACTTCCAGAAGGACCACCGATGTTCACGTTTCCCACCCGCACCGTGGCGCTGCTGAGCGCCACCGCCCTGACCGCTGTGGCCGCGACCGGTTGCGGCTCCGACGACTCCGGCTCGTCGACCACCACCCCCGCGACCACCGCATCGTCGACCGCGTCGGCGGCGGAGGTCGACAAGGCGTTCGTGTCGCAGATGATCCCGCACCACCAGATGGCGCTGGAGATGGCCGGCTACGCCCCCGCCCGCGGCCAGCACACGCAGATCAAGGAGCTGGGCAAGAGCATCATCGCCAGCCAGACCACCGAGATCACCGAGATGAAGGCCGCAGCCAGGAGGCTCGGCGCGACGGTCGCGGAGATGCCCTCCCACGCCAACGGCGGCATGAACCACTCCGTGCACGGCGGCGACTCGATGACCGCCGCAGCGAAGACGCTCGGCATCCCGACGGACCAGATGGGCATGTCGATGGACATGGGCTCCCTGGCCAAGGCCAACCCGTTCGATCGTGCGTTCATCGACGAGATGCTGCCCCACCACCAGGGCGCGATCGTGATGGCCCGCGCCGAACTCGCCCGCGGAAAGGACCCCGAGCTGAAGAAGATCGCCACCGCGATCCTCGAAGCGCAGACCAAGGAGATCAAGCAGATGAACTCCTGGCGCACCGACTGGTACGGCGCCCCGTCCCCCGCCGGCGGCGTGCCCGTCGCCTGAAGCTCAACCGGTCGGCCCCGACAGGACGGTCGGGGCCGACCGGGGAGCCGACGACACCGGCGTTCTGCTCGCGCGCCTGCTCCGGGCTGGCCCGGCCACCTCGGTGGATCGATGTGCGGCGGCCCGGGGATGGACATGAAGACGTCCTCGACGATCGGCTACGAGCGCCACGCCAACCCGACGCTGCAGATCACCGACGAACAGCAGTTCGTCGACCAGGCGCTCGCGAGCCTCGTCGTCCGCCACGGTGGCCGCGACGTCGTGCACGTCACCGACGGCGGCGTGCCGAAGTGGGGGAGGCTCGGTCACGAGCTCGAGAAGCCCGACGCCCCGACCGAGGCCGTCTAGGCCCTCTCGGTGCCGGTCGTGGTGCTCCCCACCGAGAGGCGGGCCAGGTGACGCTGCTCGCGATCCCGTTCGGGCTCGTGATCGGCCTGATCGTCGGCACCGTCGTCGGCGGCGGCGGCGCGATCCTCGCGTTCGTGCCCGTCATGGCCCTGGCCGCCGCCCTCACGCGGCGGCGGGCGTGCTCCGAGCAGGCCGCCGAAGAACTGCCTTGCCCCGACGTGCCACTCCAGGCGCTGGTGATCGCCGTATGCGTGCGTCAGTCGACGATCGAGAACGTCACCGTCCGGGCGGAGGAGGCGATCCCGAACGCCTTGAGGTCGAACGCGTCGATGCGGCCGTCGCCGTTGAGGTCCGTGACGCTCGCCGGCGCGTCGTTGTAGATCCCGTCCTTGTTCTTGTCGGCGGCGACGGCGACCGTCAGCGTCGTGCGGACGTTGCGGCCGAAGAGCGGGGCGCCGGCGATCCAGTCGGTGGAGATGTCGGTCGTCTTCTTCGTGCGGTCGGCGACGGCGGTCGTGTTGAAGAGGTTGGCGAGGTTCTGGCCCGCGCCAGTGAATCCGGTCGGCGTGCCGTCGGCCTTCGTCGTCTGCGTCGTGGACAGCAGGACGATCAGGCCGGGGAGCCGGTCGTCCTGGCCGCCGGAGAAGGAGCCGGGGAACGGTGCGGCGTTGGCGTGGGCCATCGGCCCGGTCAGCTGCGGAGCGGTGAACCCGGTGGCCGTCAGGCCGGTGTTGAACCGCAGCCGCAGGCTGACTCCGAAACCCTGCGATCCGGCGCCGGCGCGGTCACCCGTGAACGGGGAGAGGACGTTGACGCTCACCGGGACCGTACGGCCCTTCGCCTTCGCCTTCTTCTTCGCTGCGGCGGTGTGCTTGTGGGCCGTCGAGGCGGACGCCTTCTTCGCGTGGTGGGACGTGGCGGCCATGGCGGTGGCCGGCAGGGCGAGAGCGGCGGTGGTGAGCAGCGCAGCACCGAGCGCCGTGGGCATCGAGACGGTGGACATGGGGGTTCTCCGATGGTCAGGACGCCGAGCGGCGTCGTCGCGGGGCGTTACGCCTGCCGGTGCGGGCCGGTTCATTCCAGGCCCAAGACCTGCCGTCCAGGATCAGTCGGGCAGCGCGCCGCTGACGACGGTCTCGCCGTTGCGCGTGGGATCGTCGGCGTCGGGCTCCCTCGTGATCCCGATCTTCCCGAACCCGCCTCGCCCGGCGGCGACGCCGAGCTCGGCGGTCGCCCGTCCGGCGGGGCCGACGCGGAACGTCCCCGCGCTGACCCGCCCCCTCGGGCTGACGAACCACACCTCGTAGACCTGACGTCCGGTCGTCGGCGGCAACGAGGCATCCAGAGCGACCCGCGACCCGGAACCGGTCGCGACGATCCGGGCGGTCGCCGCGTCACTCGCCGTCGGACCACCTGCCGCGGTGACCGGCCGAAGGGCCACCGTCGTCGTGGCGGGCGAGGCGCCGTCGAACGCGCCGGCCGCAGCCATGATCCCGACGGTGCCCAGGACACCGAGGAGCGCACCGGCGGAAGCGACCACCAGCCGCCGTCGATCCGACCCCCACCGCCGTGGGTCGCGAGCAGCTCGACGTCCGGTCGGATGTCGATCCACGCCGACGGCACGCCGACGGTCGTCGAGCACGCGCTGCTCCAGGAGCGGGGACGCCTCCACCGGGTCGACGGCGGTGGCGCGCGCCAGGTCCAAGAGACCTGTGAGCGGCCGGAGCAGCTCGAGCTCGGCCCTGCAGTGCTCGCACGTTCGCAGGTGCTCCTCGACGCGCTCCCGATCGTCGAGGTCGAGGTTGCCCAGCACGAACGACCCGAGGCTCACGCGCAGCTCGTCGTGATCGTTCATGACGTGATCTCCATCTCTTCGAGGACCAGGCGCAGGTTCTTCATCGCGTAGTACGTCCGACTCTTCACCGTTCCGGGCGCCACGCCCAAGGCCTCAGCGATCTCGGCGACCGAGAGACCCCCGAGATGCCCGAGGCGCAGGACCTCTCGGTGCTCGGGCGTCAGCCGCGCCAACGCATCCCCGACCTGCCACCGCAGCAGGGTCCGCTCGATCGGTTCGTCGATGCCACCCTGGTCGTCGTCCTGGGCGTACCGCGCGGCTGGAGGACGACGGCCGCGACGGCGCTCGGCGTCGACGATCGCGTTGCGCGTTATCCCGTAGATCCACGTCCGAACGGTGGCCCGTGATTCGTCGTAGCTCGCGGCGCTGCGCCAGACCCGGGTGAAGACGTCCTGGACGACCTCCTCCGCGAGCGCCCGATCACCGAGGCGGTGCGCCACGAACCCGAACAGCTCCCGCTGGTAGCCCCGGTAGAGCGCCCGCGCTGCAGACTCGGCGCGCCGCGTCCCCAGATCCCGCAGCAGGTGCTCGTCGGATCGCATCGGGGGTCCTACGTCGGCGGGGGAGCAATGGTTCGAACACTCGGACGCCGAGTCTGTCGGACCGTCGGCGTCAGCGCGCCCCGTAGCGGAAGGTCAGCCGACGTTCCCCGTCGGTGCAGGCGTAGTCGGTGTCGCCGGCGGTGGCGTCGGACGGCGTGCAGGACAGACCCGCGGAGGCGTATGCGGCGCGCCCCCGTCCCTCCGCATCATTGGCGACGGTGACGGCGACCGCGCAGGTGACGCCGACGACCCGCACGCGGGTCGCCCGGTGGCCCGGAACCGGGATGTCCGGGCACGAGGAGCCGGGCGAGCCTGCGACGGACGTCGGCGCGGTCGTGCTCGCCGGCCCGGCCGGGTCCGACGACTCGGCGCCGCACGACGCCAGCGCCCCCGCGGACAGGACGGCCATCAGGAGAGGTCGGGGGGAGCCGGGGATCGAGAGCATGGTGCATGGTCCTGCATTGGGCCACCGCGTTACGCAGTGGCTGACAGGATCCGGGTGGAGCGCACCGCGGAGGGGTACGCCTGACGAGTGGATGTCTTCGGCAAGACCGGCTCGATGATCGTGCACACGAGCGATCCGCTGAACGCCGAGACGTCGAGAACGGACCTGGGGGAGCACGACGTGACGCCAGTGGACCGGTTCCACGTCCGCAACCACGGGTCCGTGGTGGTCGGGAAGCTCAGAGCACGCGGGCGACGTCCTCGGCGCCCTTGCCGGCCCGGACGTACCCGTCGAGCGTGCGGCGGTCGCGATGTCGGGTGACGTCGGTGATCTGCTCGGTGCGGTGCCCGTCGCGGGAGGCCTGGGTCGCGAACCCGGCCCGGAGGCTGTGGCCGGCGAAGTCGGCGGGGTTCAGGCCGGCGGCCTTGGCGCGGCGCTTGACGATCAGCGCGACGGACTGCGGGGAGAGCGCTTCGCCGGGGATGCCGTTGCGGTGGAGGCGTCGGATCAGGGGGCCATGGGTGAGGCCGGTGTGGTCCAGCCAGGCGCGGATCGCGCGGACGGGGCACGGGCGGCCGGGCTCGGCGTAGGGGAGAAGGAACTCGTGGCCGTGCCCGGTCTGGTCGGTCTTCGAGGTCGCCAGGCGGATGGTGAGGCCGTCGGCGTTGGGGGAGAGGTCCTCGATCAGGATCTGCACGAGCTCGGAGCGGCGCAGGCCGAGCGCGAAGCCGAGCAGGAGGAGCGCGCGGTCGCGGAGCCCGGCCGGGGTGTCGGTCTCGATCCGGTCGATGAGCTGCACCATCGGGTCGCGCAACAGCGCGACCTTCTTCTTCGGCGCGGAGCGGTGCGTGCGGGCGATGCCCTCGAGGACCAGCGCTGCGGTGGGGTCCCACATCGGGTTGGGGTGGCCGTTGTCGCGGTGTGCGCGGGCGATCGCGGCGGTGTGCCGGCGGATCGTGGTGACCTTGCGGCCGTTCTTGGCCATCGCGGTCAGGTACAGCGCGACGGTCATCGAGTCGGCCGGCAGTGGCTGCAGGCGGTGCTGGGCGCACCAGGCGGTGAAGCCGCGCCAGTCGGACTGGTACGCCTTGACGGTGTTCGGTGCGGTTGCGGCGTCGGCGTACTCGCGGGCGGCGTCGAGTAGGTCCTGCAGCTCGCCGGGGAGGTGTGACGGAACGACGGTCGGCAGTGCGTCGACGACCTCGACGTCCAGATCCGGGGTCGTCTCGGCGTCAGCCATGCGTGAAGCCTAGAGGTCTTCCAGTAGCAATAACAGCACGTATCGCTAGTGAAAGACTGCTTGCTGAATTCGGGCGCTCAACAAAGCCTGACGACGTCCGAAGCGACGGTCGGGAGACGTCCTACAGACAGTCCAGGAACAAATCACGTACTCGCATTGACCGTCAGCGGGTAGCCTTGGCATTCATGGCGCGACTGGCGAAGCAGCAACCGAGACGACTGTGGCGGGAGTCGAAGTACGACCTGCACACGATCGCCGGCGGATTGCCCGTGGAGTGCCGGAGGGGCGAGGACTACTCCTGCGCTGATGAGTCGTTCCTGGTGGGCCTGAGGCGATTCGCGGCCGAGCAGGACGTGATTTTCCGTGCCGAGCCGGTGGTCGAAGGGGACGACCAGGTCGGATGGACGGTGCAGTTCTTCTGGAACCTCTACCGCAGCGAGAGCCGTCGCACCCCGCCGGACTTTCGCCACCCCAGCGACACCGACGACGTCCTCTCGGAGTGTTCGCCGTATGTTCGGCGAAAGTACGCAGAGATTCCCGTACGGATGCGCGTACCACTCTCGCTCTAGTTCGTAGCGCATACGCCGACTTGCGTGTCGTCGCTGTGAGGCGTAGGGCTGGCGTCCTATGGAAGCCTCTTGCTCATCCGTGCGATGACGGTCGCCGCAGACCACGCCACGCGTGTGTTCGTGACCGAACGATTGCGGGCCGCCCGGACGGCCAACGGCGGGAAGCTGCCGCGGCGCTGGATTGACGAGATCTCCGACGCCACCGGGATCCCCCCGTCGACGTTGCGCCGGTACGTCGCCCACGGCGTCCCGGCCCCGCGGCGCGCTCGCGAACGCTGGGAATGGGACGAGGACGCTCGCGTCGCGTTCTACCGAGCTGCCGGCGACATCGTGCTCACGCGGGAGCTCCTGCGCAATCAGATGGACCCCGACCGGGTGCCGTCGCTCCGCACGCTCTACCGCTCGCGGGATCGCGACCTGAGTCCCGACGAACAGATGCTCGCCACCCGGGGGCATGCCGCCGCGCGCGGCCGGCGACTGGTGGTGGCGATCGAGGATGCACACCGCAACGAAACGTGGCTGTCGGACCACAGCCAGCTGGACTTCGACGTCCTCGAGCTGCGCGGAACGCACCCCGTCCGTCCGTGGATGACCATCGTCATCGACGGCTACAGCCGACGGGTCGTCGGCGCGTCACTGTCGATCACACCGAACCAAGGGCACGTCCTGGCCGCTCTCGGAATGGCGATCCGGCAGTGCGGGCGCCCGCGCGTCCTGATCTACGACCGAGGCCGAGAGTTCCTCGCCGACGCGGTCAAGCAGCACGCCGCCGCCCTGGACTACGTCCACGTCCCGACCATCGCCTACCACCCGCACCACAAAGGGAAGGTCGAGCGCTTCAACCGAACGTTCAACCGCATGATGCTCCAGACCGTCGGGACGACACCCAATCCGGCGAAGGACATCCGCGGGCGGCCACTCCTCGGTGAGCGCCTGCCCGTCCCGATCCGGATCGCGGAGCGTCACTTCTACGCCACCCTCGACGCCTACAACCAGCAGCACGCCCACAGCCGGCTGGGCGGCATGACGCCGCAGGCGTCCTACGACGCTGATCCGACGCCAGAGCGCCTTGTCGACGACGCGGTGCTGCGGCGCTTCGTGCTCAGTGCGGAGCGGCGGACGATCGGCGAGTACGGGATCCGCTTCCGCGGCCACCACTACTGGGCGCCCGAGATCGAAGGGCACCGCGGCGACCGGGTCGAGGTGCGCTTCGCCCAGGATGACCAACGCCACCTCGAGCTCTACCGCGACGCCCGCTTCTGGTGCACCGTCGCGCTCGTGGATCCCGCCAGCGCCGAGCAGACCAGCCGCGTTCTCGCCGGCCGCGCCGAGCACGTTCAGCGACAGCGCCGCGACCTCGCCAAGGCCAAGCGCCTCGCCAAACGTCAGATGAAGGCCACCACCGCAACCCAGAACCTGCAGGACACCACGCTGATCACCAGGTCCGACGTCGCACGCGAGACCGCCGGCGTGCCACCCCGCGTCCTGCAGGTCCTGCGGAGCCTGAACCTCGAGACCGACCTCGACGTCCCCACCACCACCGACGCACCGGACACGCCCGCCACCTCAGCGGACCGAAGCGGCTCGTGAAGATCGCCGACCCGCCGCACTTTCTCGGGCTCCGAGGCGCAGCGCTGCTTCGCACGCCGTTCTGGGTGCTCGGCCGTGAAGGCCTGCTGGACGCAGTGCGGTGCCAGGCGATCACCGCGGTCACCGGACCGCCCGGAACAGGCAAGACCTTTCTGCTGGACTCCGTCCAGCCGGAGTGCGGGATCCCGGTCACCAGGTTGGAGCCCCACGACGGGCCGACGATGCTCTCGATCACCGATCAGCTGCTCGAGACGCTGACCGGCGAGATCCCACCTGGCACCCGTCACCGCAAGGTCCGGCCGCTCCTGGACGCCCTGCGGGCCCCGAGGGTCGTGATGTTCGACGAGGCCCAACGGATGAACCGCGGGTGCCTGGACCACCTCCGATCGCTGCACGACAGCCCCGACACGAACTTCTCACTCGTCCTCGCGGGAGGGGAGGGGTCCTGGGCCGTCCTGGGCAAGGAACCCCAACTGCGCAGGCGGATCTGGCGGCCGACGTTCTTCAAGCCGCTCAGCCCGGAAGAGATCCGCGTGCTGCTGCCGCGCTTCCATCCGATCTGGGACACCGACCCGCACGTCCTGGACCTCGTCGACAGCCACTTCTCCCACGGCGTCCTGGGCAACTGGGCCGCCATCACCGCGACCGCCACGATGTGCCGACCCGACCCGACAACCCCGGTCATCGCCGACGAGGTCCCCGGGCTGCTCCTGCGCCACGGCATCGACCCGACCGGGCGCTGATGCTCGTCCAGGTCGAGGAGGACCACTCGGACACAGCGACGGTCACAGCGGTCAACGAGCTCCACGCGCCAACGACCGGCACGATCGTCGTTCACGCCCCGTACGACTGCCCCAGACGCGAGTTCGCGATCGAGGTCCTCAACGCGCTGGGCCGACCACCCCGATCCCACGAACCAACGACGACGCTCATCGGATGGGCAACGAGCTGGCTGATCACCGCCTCGCCGCGCTGCGACCTGATCGTCTACGGCGCCGGACGCGTCGCGCCCGACACCCGCCAGTGGATCACCGAACTCTCCGAGAACGACCACGTCACAGTCTGGGCCGTCAGCTCACCCGACGAGCGCCTCGAGTCCGCTTGGACGGGCGCAGCCGCGTGGCACTGGGCCACCTTCATCAGCCGGCCCTGGCGTGAGGAGCGGCTCCGCCGATCAGCCCCGGTGACACTCTGTGGCGCACCGGTCCCGCCTGACTGGGGTCCGGACGACCTACCGCCGTTCCCGTGGACCCGCCAACGGATCGACGAGCTCGCGACGGGGTCCCCGGAGTACGCAGCGGTCCTGCAGCTCACGCTCACCTACGAGTCGAGTCTCGAGGTCGTGCACCGCCTGCTCGGTGGACCTCGAATCGAAGCCCGCGGGGTGCTCGCGGCGGTGGCGTACCTCGCGCTCATCTCGGATTCGGGACCAGACCTGTCAGTGCTCCTGCGGCACCTGGAGGAAGACGTATTCGTGCGTGGGGGACTGCTGATCGTCGACCCGCACAAGGTCACCGAACGCATCGCCGAACTCCACGCCGATCAGCGTCTCGGCATGGGTCGGCGGACCGGGACCGAACACGACACGAATCCCGACCCGCGTCGCGGCGTCGGCCTGCTCATCAGCCAGCTGCGCCGCGCAGAACGCGACGCCTTCGATGCCTCAGCGAACGTTGTCGCCGCCGACGACGGAAGCACCCTGGTCGCGGGATGCGGAAGCACCGTTCACGTCCCTCCGTGGTGGCGCTGGACCGTCCGCGCCGCCGCGGTCTCCGAGCGCGAGACCTCGCCGCCGAACCCCAGAACACCAACGCTCACGGACCGGTCATGCCTGACGAGCTACAGCGCGATCTCCTACCGCGAACCCTCCGGCGACGTCCACGCGGCGCTCGGGCCGATCATCGATGCGATCACCCCGAACGCACGGTTTCACCGCCTGACACCCGACGCCACGAAGCACCCAGGAACCCCGACCGCCCGCATGCCGATGACCGACTCGACGACTCAACCGCCGCTGACGGCCGCGGCAGCCCAGAAGGTCCACGAGCTCTACGAACTGCGAGCGGAGCGCATGACGCACCACGACCGAATCGCCGACGACGACCCAGGACTCATCTGGCTCGTCGAGCACGGGCTCGTCCACTACAACGCCGCCGCATTGCCGGAGATGGCGCCGTGGCTGTTTGACCTGATGCGCCGCCGGCTCAGCGGACAGATCAACCCGGAGGTCCGACTCCGCCGGCGCTTCGTCTGAGCCACACAGACCGACGCGGCGCATCGTTCGTGGCGCCTCGCCGCGCTTTCGCGCTCAGTTAGATGACGCGTACTCGCTCAGGAAGGTGTCGCGTTCTCGCTCAGTTAGATGGCAACAACGCGCTCAGCAAGGCGACGTTTGACACGCCGCCTGCGGGATCCGTGCCCCTCTCGGCTCGACCTCCGCTCGATAATCGTTGTTCTGTAAGCGAGCGGTCTCCCGTGCGGATTTCGCCGCGGGGTGCTCGATCTCGTACTTCCGCGGTTCCTTTGCACGACGGCCCTCAAGAGACGAGGCGTGACGATGTCTCCGTGCGGATGATGGCGCTTACTACGCCCTCGTACTACGCCCGGCGCTGCGAGTTCGCAGTCATGGAGGGGTGTTCTGTCCCTCGAAACGGCGGAACCCCCGCGCTTGCGGGGGTTCCGTTCGTACCGTCCTGAGGTGGAGCTAGTCGGGCTCGAACCGACGACCTCCTGGGTGCGATCCAGTCAGTGAAACAACCTCGCGCGAATCTTCCGCAGAGCGCGTCTGCATCCGGCCACGAGCAGAACGAAGTGGGCGGGGTGCCAGCGTCAGTGCCGTGCTGCACTCACCAGTTGCTGGCGAGCCCCGGCAGGGTTCTCTTCGAGCAGGTCTATGGGGCGCCGGCCGTCGAGGTCCGCGTTCTGGGACCAGAACCAGTGCCATTGCGTGTACCGTGGCCGGTCCGCGAAGGTCAGTTCTTCGACGAGCTCCGCGATGGCCAGGACTCGTTCTTCGGTGACGCGTGACCGGAGTCCTTGGCGTAGTCGGCGTACCGCCGGCGGCCGGACGCCGAGCAGTTCTCCGAGCTCTCGGGCGTCTCTGTGAGGGAAGGCGTCGAGCACGATGCGAAGGGCCTCGCTGAGGTCCGTCGTCGGACCCGCGCTCATCCGTTCGTTCACGTGCAGCAGACTGTCCCGCAGCGCCTCGCGGTACCCACCGAGGTCGACGACACGCTCGCCGGCGGGACCAGCCTCCATGCGGAACGGCACCCCCACGGCCACATGGAACAGCTCGATGACGGGGCGCGTCGTTCGCCCATAGGGCGCGGTGCGAGACACCTCGTGAACGGCGTCCTGAACATCGGCTTGCCACCGGGCAAATTCTTCGAGGGACGGGTCCGACGGCATCCGGCTGACCAGCGCGAGTGCGTCGGAGATGGCGACCGCCGCCACCATCATCTCCTGCGTGGGAGGCTCGACCGCACTTCGAGGTGCATCTCGGATGAAGAGGAGTGTCATCAGGTGCGGAGGCGTCGCTGGCCCCGAGCCTGGCGGTCCGTCGGACCCAAGGCCGGGGCCCAGCCTATCCCGGGCCGACTCTCGGCCCAACAACAACTTCTTCGAGGCGCGCGACGCGAGTGGCTTCCGCGCTGACGATCGTGCGTCTGTCAACAAGTCGGCGTAGGCCTGGGCCACGGTTCGAGCGCCACCCCTGACGCCTAAAGGCCAGTAACGGTCATAGAGCGTCATACTTGGCGCACGATGCGCCTGGCAGCCGAGCTCACCGATCAGGCCGTGATGGTGGAGCTTGGTCGGCGTGTCGCTCAGAGCCGCCTCGGTCGGAATCAGACGCAGGGTGGGCTGGGGGAGGCCGCCGGCGTCTCGCGGCGCACCGTGCAGCGGTTGGAGTCGGGGGAGTCGGTGCAGCTCCAGAGCTTCATCCGCGTGCTCAGGGCGCTCGGGGAGCTCGAGGCGATGGGTGCGCTTCTGCCTGAGGTCGGTCCGAGTCCCATGCAGCTGTTGGAGCTGATGCGTCAGCAGCGTCGCCGCGCGAGGCCGACCGGGTCTCCTGCGGCGACGGAGGTGTGGACGTGGGGGGATGAGACCGGAGCCGCTGCAGGTTCCGCGCCAGGGCCGGCCCCCGAGGGGATTCCGCCCGCCGGGGGGTCGTAGACGCCGCCATCGGGCGGGCAGCCGGTCGTCATGGTGTCCACCGCCTACCGGGCCCGTCGGCAACCCATCGGATGCCGAAGAGGTCCGGAGCCGGTCGCAGGCGTCGCCACGGGGTGGCGGTTGGCGCGGAGTCGGTCAGCGGATACCGCGGAACAGATCGCTGGGCGGGACGCTCAGTCCGGTGGCGACCTTGAACACCGTGTCCAGACCGGGGTTTCGGCGCCCGCTCTCGATGCGGGCGATCTCGGTCTGATGCAACCCCGAGGCCCAGCCGAGGCCCTCTTGTGTGAGGCCGGCCTTCTTGCGAAGCTCCCGGACATTGTCCGCGAACGCCCGGCGCTGCGACGTGAGCGCCTCGTCGGCCATCGGCCGATAGTTGATGTGCAGCAGGGGAGAAGCCCTGCCAATCTGTCATAACCGCGCTATCGTCGAGGGTCAGGAAGCGACGGTCGACGGAACAGGAGCGGTTATGACTGCGCTGAAGCAACTGATGACGGAAGGGCACCCCACCGAGGAAGCCTTCGATCGCGCCCGGAAGGTGGTCCTCGAGCTCCCGTCGGAACCGACTCCGGGGCAACTGTGGGACTGGTGCGCCGCCGTCCGAGAGGCAGTGACGACCCTCTGCGAAGAGGTGCCCGGCGGTGGTGGTGGGGGACCGACGCTCGACCTCTGCATCTTGGTCGCCCGCGGACCCCGAGCCGCTCCGACGGTCGGGGCTGACGGTGCTCCGCGCACCATCATCGGGTTCGAGCTCGCCGAGATCGACGCCTACCGTGAACGCCTGAGCTCCGCGCTCACGCTGGTGGGGCAGTGGATGCAGCGCGGTGTCGACAGTGCGCTGAAGTCCTCGATGGGCGTCCTGGAAGACATGAGTGTCGAAGACGTTGCGTCCCTCCTGGACACGGACGTCGACGTCGTGCGGAAGCTGCGGGACGACCGACTGGGCTACGTCTATCCGCCGAGGGTCATCGTCATCCGCTGGCTCCTCACGGGCCTGCTGCTCCGCCGGCAGCCCGGGTGCCCACCGGACCTGCATTGGTTCTGGGAACCGTCCGACGACTTCGACGGCCGTCGACCGGTCGATCTCCTCGACGAGGACCCGTGGCGCCACCGGGAACTCCTCATGAGCGTGATGACTAAAGGGATGGCGGACCCCGCTGAGTGACGGCGCGCAGCCCGCCGCGGTCTGACGACCGGCTTCGGGCGCTGCAGAAGCAGGCCCGTCTGTCCGCGCCGGTGTACGCAGTGGCAGCGGCTAAGGGGTGAGATAGCCAGCGCTCGCGGGTCTTCGCGTCATGGAACGGAACGCGGGCGTGGCGACGGTCCTGCAGGCGGGAGCGCCGGTGGCGGTGTGCACGACGAACCGGGTGGTCTTCCTGCAGGCGATCATGGCCATGCCGTCCGACCACCCCGACCGCCGACGGGCCGAGGTCAAGGCGCTGATCGCGATGACGCTGCTGCGGACCGATCCCGGCCCCTACGACGACGAACTTGCCGAGGAGACCACGAGGCTCCTGCTGGATGAGGATGACGCGTGACGAGCCCGGTCGGGCGGACGTCGTTCGCCGGTCTGGCCCGGTGTCCGGTCCGGGCGAGGCTCGGCTTGGACGAAAACCTCGGTCTCGAACCGTGCGCGGCATCAGCGTCGGGCCGTGTCCTTTGCACGGCCTTCCAACCGAGTGTTCCTGCGCCCGTTCGAGGCCGCCTTCGTCCTCCAGCGGTGCGATCTCGTGGCTGGCGATGAATGGTCCGAGCTCGCCCTGCGCAACGCCCTCAGGCGCGCCGAACGTGGCGGGTCCGCCGCGCTCGAATCGACGCGTGACGGCGCAGGACGACGCGCGGTGACGGTTGCTTCCGTCGCCACGCTGATCCGTGGCGACGCCCTCGCGGAGGACTACCTCGCGGCGATCGCGGAGCACGGTGCGCCGTGTCCGCGTGCCGCGAGCCCGTCGGCCCCTCCTCCGCGGTTTCTGGAGCACCTCTGGCTCCTTCAGACATTCGGCAGCCCCGCGGCGGTTGGGGTCGGTCTCGGAGCGCGGAGCGCTCGATGACGATGGGATGCGGAGTCGCGCGCCGTGGCCGGCGTGCGTCGCGCTCGCCCGACCTCGTCCGGCGCATCCGCGAGCCTGACGAGCGACGGGCCTCGTCCCAGGCGTCGGGTGATGCACGGGACGTGTAGGCCCTAACAGCGCCTATGCGACCGGTTCGTATAGGGCGCCCTGAGGCGCCGCATAGCCCCCGTCAGCAGGGACTGGAGGAGTTGAAATAGCACCAGTTCGACGCGTCAGTGGCCCTCCGGCCGCATACGGCGAACCGCCACCAGAAGGGCCTCGCTACCCCGGCACCGCTTGACTGCGATGACGGGCAAGCGGCAAGGCGCAGGCAAGGACCCGGGTGGCCGCGGCGGGGCTCGATGCTGAGCCGTCTCAAGGAGCCAAGCGGGCGTGAACAGGTACAGAGGGACGCGGCAATCATCAGCCCCCGGCTGAGAACCTGATCGCCATCCCCGTACGGGTGCAGCGAAAGACGCCTCCGTCGGCGTAAGTCCCGACTGTCGTGCATCGCCACCCCCTCAGGCGCACGCTCCGACCCGAGTAGTACGCGGCGGTCTGAAGCAACACGCTCGCGCGGCGGCATGTCGTGTTGCGCACGGAGACGTCGCCGAGGTATCCGACTGCCTTGGTCTCGGTTCCATCCAGGCCGGGGCAAGGTCGGACCGCCGCCGACGCAGGGTCAGCTGCGCCTGTCCCGAGGCAGCAGATCGCCAGAGCGACGGGAAAGAATGGCGCGCCACGCATCTGCCGGAGCCTAGTCCGTGTGTGCCCCGACGAATCGATCAGACGGTCGTCCGCTCCTCTCGTCGGCTGTCGATCGCTCGATGTACGTTGACGTTTATGTTGCGTGTGCGTGCTGTCCCGGCACTCTTTCTCCTGCCTTTTTTCGCTGCAGTACTCCTGCTTCTAGGTGGTCCATCCGGCCCTCCATCAGCTCTGGCGGCTACGTGCGCGGACCACGCCACGCAGGCAGAAGCGCAGGCAGCGCGGGACACACGAGACGGTGATGGCGACGGAAGGTACTGCGAGGACCTTCCGTGCCCATGCGCGGGCTCCGGCGGCAGCGGATCGACCCCGAAGCCGACGCCCCAGCCGCAGGGCACGGCCACCGACCCGGCAAAGTGCACCATCGTCGGTCGCACCGTGGACATCGGTCTCTCGAAGACGAGATATCCCGCGGTTCGCCGGCACTGGGAAGCGGCGATCGCGAACGGTTGGCCTCGCGTCCTCACCGTTCATCGCGCTGGCGCAGAGAGGCGTCGCTCGATGCTGCTGGCAGGCATGCCGACGCGGCCTGGAATGGATCGCGATGAGTACCCGATGGCCATGGCGCGGACGTCCGTGAAAGCCGACGTCGCGTACGTCGACTCGGGCCAGAACCGCGGCGCCGGTTCGGTTCAAGGAATCAAGCTGCGCCGGTACTGCTCTGGCCAGCGCTTCAAGATCGTTTGGTACTGACCGTGTTCTTTGAGAAGAAGCTCCGGAAGCTCGTCGAGCGCGCCGAATCGTCGGTCAGCGGCGAGGTCACGGTGACGGTCCGCGAGATCCGCGACGTGTACTGGAAGTCGTCACGACTCACGGCCCGCGACCGCAAGAAGATCGACGAGGAGCTCCGCGAGGAGGGCGCGGAAGCCTCTCCGGCACTCGCCACCGGCGTCGGACTCGACGAGCAGGTCCGGGTCTCGCATGTCGAGACGAGGCGCGAGCATCAGAAGCTCCTAAAGCAGCGTGCCCGTGATCAACAAATCGCGAGGGCATTGGTCCAGGAGATCAAGGAGGCTCCGGACGACCGCTTGACGCTCACACGGGGTGAGCTGGCGAAGCGCTTCGACCGTCGTAACGCAAGGGCGCTGACAGCTACGGATCGGCAGTCGATTGTCTCCGCGCTCACCCAGGCCACAGTCCTGTCGGACCCCCCGCTAGCGGTTTCGGGAACAGGCTGGGGTGAGCAGGCCCCGGTGGTCCTTGCCCTGCCATCGACCTCCCGGGTCGGTCGTACCGGCAAGCGCGTGCTCGCCGGCGTCGCCGCCCTCATCCTGCTGATCCTGGTCATCGGAGCGGTAAGCGGCAACGACCAAGATGAGCGCCCGACCGGCGAGCAGAACGCCGCTGCGCTGGAGTCGACCTCCACCGATGCGGCCGAGGTGGTCCCGACCGAGACGACCGAGACAACCGAGGACCCGAGAGGCGTCGCGGAGGCCGCCGAGGAACGCGGCGACTACGACGAAGCCATCGCCGCATACGTGGCCCTGGGCGAGGACGACGACGCTAATCGCGTCCGCAGGGTTGCCGCGCTCGTGGTCCTCAGGCGCGCCCGATCGGCCTACCGGGACGGCCGGTACGTCACGGCTCGCCGTCAGGCGCGAAGCGCGATCCGTCGCTACGGGACCCAGGCGACCGGTGCGACGCGCATCAAGAACCAATCGACACGCCGGATCGATGCTGCTGCGGCCCGGCGTGCGGCTCGCGCTGAGGCTCGCCGGGTCGCGGCAGCACAGCGCCGTGCCGTGGCCCGCCAGGCCCGAGCCGACCGCGTCGCGGCTCGCCGCGCACAGGAAGCCGCCGATGCGGCTGCGGCGGCGACCCCTGAGCCGGAGTACGCCGAGCCCGATAGCGGTGGGGGCGTCAGCTCCGGCGGGCGCGCCGGCTGTAATCCGGCGACCGCACGCGACGGCGACGGAGACGGGATTGTCTGCGAGTAGCGCCCAGTGGGGACGCGCTCTGGTGAACCTGAGATCCGCCGGGCGGACCGCTCCAGTGCGGCCGCCCCCAGGCCCGCTGCCGGGGTCGAGGCACGGGCAACAATGGCCCCATCCCTTGGCCGGACACTTCGCGGGTTGCCCATGCTCGCCGACCGTCCGAGCTGGCGCGCGTGGATCACGCGATGACCGTAGCTGCCAGACCCATGTGCTCAGAACGGCAGGCCTCGGGTTTCGTAGGGGCGGGACCCCAGGTGTCACGGTGCACTTTGGGTACACACCCCTGTGTCGCAAGCCGTCTCAGGCTGTTCGGCGAGAAGGCCGTTAGCACGCGGGAACACTGCATCTTCGCCGCGAAACGCAACAGCTCGCGACGCGCAGATCAGCCTTTCACGCTGGTAGCGAGGGTTCGATTCCCTCTGGGGGTACCTCCCACCGGCCCGCGCCGGCGGCGCGGTCCGCGCCCGGGTGGGGCTCCGCGCGACGCGCGGAACGTCCTGGGGACGGCTGCCCCGTGCGCGGCGGCCCGCCGTCGACGGGCAGGCCGCGCCCCGGCCCGGTCAAGTCCCGCGCAGCAGCCCGCCGTCCACGGGCAGCGCCGCGCCGGTGACGTAGGCGGCGCGCTCCGAGCAGAGGAACGCAGCGGCGGACGCCATCTCCTCGGGCAGGCCGAGGCGGCCGGCGGGCACCGCGTCGGCGGCCGCGGCGCGGGCCGCGTCCATCGAGCCGTGGATCGCCTCCATCCGGCGGGTCGCGATCCGGCCCGTCAACAGGGTGTTGATCGTCACGCCGTCGCCCGCGACCTCGCGCGACAGGGTCTTGAACGCCGCGAGCGCGGCGGAGCGCTCCGCGTTCGACAGCACGAGGGCGGGGAGCGGTTCGCGCACGGATGTGGACGCCACGCCGACGACGCGGCCCCAGCGCCGCTGCCGCATCCCCGGCAGGGTGCGGCGCAGGAGCGCCATCGGCGCGCGGACGAGGTGGCGGTGGGCGTCCTCCCACTGCTCGTCGCCCAACGACAGCGGGTCCGGGTCGGCCGGCGGGCCGCCCGTGTTGACGACGACGATGTCGATCGGGCCGACGGCCGCCTCCGCCGCGTCGACGAGGCGGTCGGCGCCGGTGACGTCCGAGGTGTCCCAGGCGATCCCCGCGGCGGCCCCGACCTCGGCCGCCGCCGTGGCGGTCCGCTCCGGGTCGCGGGAGGACAGGACGACCTGCACGCCCTCCGCGACCAGCGCCTCGGCGATCGCCCGTCCGATCCCGGCGGACGCGCCGCCCACGATCGCCGTCCGCCCCGCGATGCCCAGGTCCATCGGCCCAGTATCGCGGGGGACCGGACCCGACCCGCGGGGGCGGGGTCCCGGCGGCGCCCGGGCGCGGCTCCCGCCGCGGACGACGGCCCCGTCACCCGCCCCGTCAGCCGCCCCCGCCCATCCGCACCGTCTGCGTGATCCCGAGGCCCTCGTGGAACCGCCGGTCGTGCCCCGCGACGACGAGCGCGCCGGGCCAGTCGCGGAGCGCCGCCTCGAGCGCCTCGAGCGACGGGAGGTCCAGGTGGTTCGTCGGCTCGTCCAGCAGCAGGCAGGTCGTGCGGCGCAGCGCGAGGACGGCGAGCTCCGCACGGGTCAGCTCGCCGGGCGACAGGGACCGGGGCGGGCGCACGACGACCTCGGCGGACAGCCCGAACGTCGCCATCGCGGTCCGGGCCGCCGTCGGCCCGACGCCCGCGAGCCGGGCGACGGCGTCGGCCGCCCCGTCGTCGTCGTCGAGCAGCGCGTCCCGGGCCTGCCCGAGCGCGGCGAGCTCGGCGCCGGGTGCGACGACGCGCCGGCCGGCCTCGAGCGGCAGGTCGCCCGCGAGCGCCCCGAGCAGCGTCGACTTGCCGCTGCCGTTGGGACCGGCGAGCAGCAGCCGGTCGCCGTGGCCGACCTCGAGGTCGACCGGCCCCAGGACGAACCCGTCCCGCCGCACGACGGCGCCCTCGAGCGCGACGGCCCACGGGGCGCGGCGCTCCGCGGGGGAGAGGACCAGCCGCAGCGTCGCGGCCTCGCGCGGCTTCTCGGGCACGGCCCGCCCGGCACGGCCCTCGACCACGCGCGCCCGGCGCTGCATGCCCTCGGCGCGGCTGCGGACCCACTCCTTCGCGTGCTTGTCCCCGTCGTGGGTCGCGCGGCCCGCCCGGCGGTGGGCCGCGGCCGCCCGGGCGCGGGTCTCGTCGGCCGCCGCGCGCAGCGCGGCCCGCGCGCGGACGGCGTCGCCGTGCTCCGCGCCCGCGCGGCGCCGGGCCTCCTCGCGCTCGTGCTCCCAGGACGCGAAGCCGCCGCCGTGGTGGAGCGCCGTGCCGTCGGGCGCGTCGGGATCCCCGAGGACGACGAGCTCGTCGACCGCGTCCGTCAGCAGCGCGCGGTCGTGCGAGACGAGGACGAGGCCGCCGCGGTGCTCGCGCAGCACGCGCCGCAGGACGGCGAGCCCGTGCGCGTCGAGGTGGTTCGTCGGCTCGTCGAGCAGCACGACGTCGTGCCGGCTGCAGCGCAGCGCGGCGAGCCCGACCCGTGCGGCCTGCCCGCCGGACAGCCGGCCGAGCGGCCGGTCCAGCAGCGCCGCGGGCAGGCCGACCTCGTCCGCGGCGGCGGCCAGCCGCGCCGGGGCGTCGTCCCCGCCGAGCGCGAGCCAGCGCGCCAGGGCGGCGGCGTGGTCGTCGATGACGTCGAGCTCGCCGGCGGCGAGGCGGTCGGTCAGGGCGTCGACGGCGGCGCCGGCGTCCGCGACGCCGAGCCGCTCCAGGACGACCGCGCGCGCCGGCCGCGGGTCGTCGCGGTCGGCGAGCTGGGGCAGGTGGCCGACGGTGCCGTGGCGGGCGACGGTGCCGCCGTCGGGCCGCTCGAGTCCGGCGAGGACGCGCAGCAGGGTGGTCTTGCCGGACCCGTTCGGCCCGATCAGGCCGACGCGGGAGGTGGTGTGGACGCGGACGTCGACGTCCGTCAGCACGGTGCGGGGACCGTGGTGACGGGTGACGGCGCGGGCGTCGAGCAGGATCGACGGCACGGGGACTCCTCGGGGGTGCCCGGCGGGGGACGCGGCCCGGTTGCGGGCGGCGTCGGCCTCGCGGGGCGGGCGGACGGCGGACGGGACCGCGGCGAGCGTCCGGACGGGGTCCGGGCGGTCGGTCGTGGCGGCGGTCGGTCAGGCGGTGCGCATGGGGAGGCCCCGAGGGCCTCCGGCAACCGTAGCGGGCCGTCCGCCGCGGTTCAACGCCCGGCGTCCCTCAGCCGGGGACCCCGGCCGGGCGACCCGCCCGCGCGGCGACGTCCTCGGCCAGGAGGCCCGGGATCACGCGCTCGCGGTGGTCGAAGATCGCGCGGACGTCGCGCAGCACGAAGGCGCGCCGGGCGATCTCGCCGAACGGGCCGAAGCCCACGGCGTGGTGGACCGTGTCGTGCATCGTGGTGCCGCCGCCGGGGGCGTCCTCGAAGCGGTGCTCGTGGTGCCAGAGGGCGAACGGGCCGAGCAGCTGCACGTCGACGAAGCGGTGGGGCGGCTCCCACATCTGGATGATGCTCGTCCAGCGCATCGGGATCCCGTGCAGGCGCAGCGCGTACTGGATGACGGTGCCGGTGCCCATCCCGATCGGCCCGGGCGTGATCGTCCGGAAGCGCAGCAGGGCGGGGGTGATCGCGTCGAGGTTGGCCGCGTCCGCGAAGAACGGGAAGACGTCCTCCGGGGAGCCCTCGAGGCGCTGGGAGCGGCGCAGGACGTCGACGTGCATCGGTGGGTCTACGCAGGCACGCGGACGTTCGGACGCCCCGGCGGCCCGCCGCGCGCCGCCGGCCGACCGCCCGGGCGCTCTAGCATCGACCCGATGCCCCCGAGCGCCAGGACCTCCGCCCGCCGGCGCCCGACCCACGACGTCGCCGACCTCTCGCTCGCCACCGCCGGCGAGGCGCGCATCGACTGGGCGGACGCCCAGATGCCGGTCCTCGCCCAGATCCGGGCGCGGTTCGGCGCGGAGCGGCCCCTCGACGGGCTGCGCGTAGCGGCGTGCCTGCACGTCACCGCCGAGACCGGGAACCTCGTCCGCACGCTGCGGGCGGGGGGCGCCGAGGTGTGGCTCGCCGCCGCGAACCCCCTGTCGACGCAGGACGAGGTCGCCGCGGCGCTCGTCCTCGCCGACGGCGTCGCGGTGCACGCCCGCCGGCGCATCGACCGGGCGACCTACGCCCGGCACCAGGAGACCGTCGCGGCGTGCGGCGGCCCCGGCCCGCACCTGACGATGGACGACGGCGGCGACCTGCTCGCCCTGCTCCACGAGCCGCCGGCGCCCGGCGCGTCCCCGCGACCCTCGGGCGACCTGATCGGCGGCACGGAGGAGACGACGGCCGGGGCGATCCGCCTGCGCGGCATGGCCCGCCGGGGCGAGCTCCCCGTCCCGGTCCTCGCCGTCCACGAGGCCGACACCCACCGCGTCGTGGAGAACCGCCACGGCACGGGGCAGTCGGCGCTCGACGGCATCCTCCGCGCGACGAACGTCCTGCTCGCCGGCCGCACCCTCGTGGTCATGGGGTACGGCTCGTGCGGCCGTGGCGTCGCCGCCCGCGCCCGCGGCATGGGCGCGGCCGTCACGGTCTGCGAGGTCGACCCGATCAAGGCGCTCGAGGCGAAGCTCGAGGGCTTCGACGTGGCCCCGTCGCTCGTGGCGGCCGAGCGCGGCGACATCTTCGTGACCGTCACCGGCAACCGGGACGTCCTCACCCGGGAGCACTTCGAGCGGATGCGCGACGGCACGATCCTCGCCAACGCCGGGCACTTCGACGTCGAGATCTCGCTCGGCGACCTGGCGTCCGTCGCGAGCGGCCCGCCGGTCGAGGTCCGCCCGCTCGTGGAGCGCTACGTCGTCGGCGGGCGCCGCCTGCACCTGCTCGCCGGCGGACGGGTCGTCAACCTGGCGGCCGCCGAGGGCTACCCCGCGTCCGTCATGGACCTGTCGTTCACGAACCAGGCGCTCGCGGTCGAGGCGCTCGTGCGGGAGCCCGCCCGCTTCGCCCCGGGCGTCCACCGGGTGCCGCAGGAGATGGACGCCGAGATGGCCCGGCTGAAGCTCGGCAGCCTCGGGATCGGCATCGACGGCCTGACGCCGGAGCAGTCCGCCTACGGGCGCTCCTGGGGCTGAGGCGGCCCGCGCCGGCCGGGGCGCACCCCGGCCGGACGGCCGCCCCGCTCAGTACCTCGAGCCGACCGTGACGACGTTGCTGCGGCCGAGCACCCGGCCCGCGCCGTCGAGCGCCTCGACCGCGACGGCCTTCGCCGCCCGCTCCCGGTCCCCGAAGCGGATGAGCGTCTCGAAGTCCGAGCGTGAGGCCACGGTCCGCGGCCGGAGCGTCCCGGCGGACCCGCCGGCGACGACGCGCCAGGCCGTGACCGTCGTCGCGCCGTTCCAGGACACGCGCACTGCGACGCTGTTGGAGCTGCGGCGGGCGACGGCCCGCGGCGGCACCGTCGGCTGGGCGGTCCACGGTGCCCGGTAGGCGCGGTAGGACTCCGTGCCGGTCGAGGCGAACTTCGCCTCGAAGAGCTGCTTCCCGTCGGGCGAGAACTCCGAGACGTTGTCGCCCGTCCCGCCCCACCCGACGAACCAGTTGCCGTTCGGCAGCGCCTGCAGGTTGCCCTGGGTGTTGTTCACCTTCCGCACCGGGTTCACGAACGACCGGACGACGCTCGCGGTGCGGCGCGCCTCGTCGAGCCGCAGCACGAGGCCCTTCGAGCGCCTGCCGGGGTCGTCCTCGATCGCCGAGACGTTGTCGAACAGCGAGATCGTGCCGTCGGGCCGGCGCTGGGCGTCGTGCTGCCACGCGAAGCGCGCCCCGGGGCCCATCCTGAAGCTCGAGTCCTTGCCCCCGAGCTTCCAGATGATGCGCTTCGTCCGCTTGTCGACCTTGTAGATCGCGTGCGTGTGGCGGGACGAGACGAGGATGTTCCCGTCGGTGTCCTCCGCGACCGAGTTGGCGTGGACGAAGTCGTAGGCCACCTCGGGGCGCTTCGGGATCGGCAGGTAGGACTCGGCGGGGGAGACGGCCTTCGTGGAGTCCCACTCCCAGAGCACCCGGTTCGTCCGCGGGTCGATCTCCTGGATCAGGTTGCGCATGACGAGGTCGTTGCGCGAGCCGCCCTTCACCGCGGTCGTGCTGCCGCGGACGGGCTTGTACGAGATGCCCAGCGCGGTGTCCCGCGGGGTCATGGTCAGCTCGTGGAAGTCCATCTGCCCCTTGCCGCCGGGGCTGATGTCGCCGACCTCGTTCAGGTTCTGGTCGACGATCTTGAACGACCCGAAGCCGTAGCCGCGCAGCGCCCGGCCCTCCCAGAAGGTGGCGACGGGACGGCCCCGGTAGGTCTGGGGCCGCAGGTTCAGGATCGACGTGCCGTCCTTCGCGCGCGGGCGGAACCAGACGAGCCGGCCGGCGTCGTCGAAGACCTCGGCGCCGGACTGGAAGCCGATGCCCTTCGGGGTGACGAAGACGAGGCCCGGGGCGGTGTTCGTCGCAGGGGTGGTGACCCGCACGGTGGTCGGCCGCAGGTCCGGCCGGGTGACGAAGGGCCCGGCGGCGGCGCCGGCGACGGGGGCGACGCTCGCGGCGGCCGTGACGGCGAGCAGCCCGGCGACGACGGCGGGCCCGCGGCGGCGGACGGCCGGGGCGGCGCCTGGGCGGACGGGGCTGAAGGGGCGGTGGGACATGGGGGGCTCCTGGGATCGCGGACCGGCCCGCGCGGCGCGGACCACCGACCCGCGGGCCGCCCTCCGGGGGCGACGGTCGGCGTGGTCGGCCGATCCTCGCACCCCCGCCCCGGGACGGCGCCGGATGAACGCCGCGGTTCACGGGTCGGCGAGCCGCCGCGTCGCGGCACCGCCGGATGCTGGATGTCGGATGTCGGACGCCGGACCCGGACCCAGGACCCCGGCCGCGGACGCCGGACCCCGGCCGCGGACCGGACGCCGGCCGCGGACCGGACCCCGAACCCGGACCCCGGGCGGCGACGGTGCCGGCCGCCGGCCGCTCAGGCCTCGCCCGAGAGGCGCCGCAGATCGCGCAGCCCGGGCTCCAGCGCGTCCTGGAGGCCCGCGAAGACCGGCAGGAGCGCGGCGTAGCGCGCGGCGGCGTCGGGGTCGGGCACGCGGGTCTCCGTCATCGCGAGGCGTCCGGCGAGGTCGTCCGTGCCGTCCACGAGACCCAGGGCGTGCATGCCGACGACCGCGGCGCCCAGGGCGGAGCCGTCGTGCTGCTCGGGGAAGCCGACGGGCAGCCCGAGCACGTCGGCCAGGAGCTGCCGCCAGAACGGGCTGCGCGCGAAGCCGCCCGTCGCGCGCAGCTCGTCCACCGCGTGCCCGGCCTCGCGCAGCGACGCCAGGACGAGCGCGAGCTGCAGGCAGACCCCCTCGACGGCCGCGCGCACGAGATGCGCGCGGCCGTGGCGGGCGGTCAGGCCGACGTACGCTCCGCGTGCGTCGCCGCGCCAGGTCGGCGCGCGCTCCGCGAGCAGCGACGGCAGCAGCACGAGACCGTCGGACCCCGCGGGCGCCGTGGCGGCCAGCGCGAGCAGCGCCTCCTCCGCGCCCGTCCCCAGGTCCGGGGCGAGGGCCTCGCCGACCCAGCGCAGGACGGATCCGCCGTTGCTGATCGCCCCGCCCGTGACCCACCGGTCGTCGTCCAGGACGTAGCTGAAGAGCCGGCGCCGCGGGTCGACGCCGGGGCGGTCGACGGTCAGGCGCAGCGCGCCGCTCGTGCCGATGGAGCAGGCCGCGAGCCCGGGACGCAGCGCGCCGACGCCGACGTTCGCCAGCGGGCCGTCCCCGGCGCCGGCGACCACGGGGGTGTCCGCGGGCAGCGCCACAACGGAGGCGGTGTGGGCCGTCAGGCCGCCGAGCACCGCGGTCGTCGCGACGACGGGGGCGAGGCGCCCGGCGTCGACCCCCGCGAGCCGCAGCGCACCGGCGTCCCAGTCGCGCGTGGTGGCGTTCCAGAGGCCCGTGCCCGAGGCGACGGACGCGTCGAGCGCCCACCGCCCGGTCAGCGCGTGCAGGACGAGCTCCTTCACCCCGACCCAGCGCGCGGCGGCCGCGAAGACGGCGGGCTCCTCCTCGCGGAACCACGCGAGCTTCGCCAGGGGCGACATGGGGTGGACGGGCGTGCCCGTCCGGTCGTGGACCCCGGGGTCGGCGTCGCGGATCGCGTCGGCCTGGGGGCGCGCCCGCACGTCGGCCCAGGTGACGATCGGCGTCGTCGGACGGTCCTGCGCGTCGAGGGCGCAGAGCCCGTGCATCGCGGTCGAGACCGCGATCCCGGTGACCTCGTGGCCCTGCTCGCGACACCGCGACGCGGTCGCGCGGACCGTCCGCAGGACCGCGTCGAGCACGAGCCGCGGGTCCTGCTCGGCCCGCCCGGGGCGCGCGACGTCCAGCGGATAGGGGTGCGACGACCCGGCGAGCGCCGTGCCGTCCGTCGCGAACGCGGTCGTCTTCGTGGCCGTCGTCCCGACGTCCACCCCGAGGACGACCCTGCGCCGCACGCCGCCCTCAGCCGAGGTCGGTCGCCTCGATCAGCCCGGGAGGATCCGTGCGCGCCGGGCCCGTCGGGAACGCGAGCCGCACGAGGCGCTGCCCGTCGACGCTGACGTGCGCGATCACGGGCGGCACGACGGTCGCCGAGAGCTCGTCGAGGGCCTGCGCGACGGAGACGAGGCTGGGGCGCAGGCGCACGCGCCAGGCGTCGACCTTGCCGGCGGGCACGGCGACCTTCTCGCGCTTCTCGACGCGGACGTCCAGCGGCCAGTGCACGATCGCGGTGAGCCACACGGGCGGCACGAACTTCGCCTTCTCGGCCAGCGGCAGCACCCGCAGGGCGAGGGCCAAGGCGGGGGCGGGGACCATCTCGCGCGGGTAGGCCGAGATGTCGCCGCCCATCTGCGGGACCTGGACGTCGCGGAAGGCGGCGGACTCCGTGAAGACCTCGCGGTCCTTGTCGCGCAGCTCGATGGACTGCGACTGGGCCAGCAGGACGCCCGAGCGCCGGCGGAAGCGGGTCTCCACCGTCCCGGTCAGGCGGCCGAACGCCTCGCCCTGGATCTCCTGCACGAGCTCGCGCTCGCCGTCGGTGCGCAGGGTCAGCGTGCCCGTGCCGACCTCCTCGCCGTCGACGAGCCCGCGGAACGTGGTGGTCTCGGGGGCCTCGAGCTCGGGATCGGGCAGCGCGTCTTCCATGCGCGGGACGATGGCAGACCGCGGGGCGGTGGTGGAGCGGGCCGCCCGGTCGTCCCGCGCCCCGGCCCGGGCGACGTCGACGCACGATGCGACCGCGGGTAGCATCGGCGCCCACCGACGGAGGACGAGATGGGCATCGAGCGGTACGAGCGCGGAGAGTTCACCCACGACGGCACGACGCACGACGTGTACCGGCGCGGGAGCGGGCCGGTCGTGATGGTGATCGCCGAGGTGCCGGGCATCACCCCCGAGGTGCTCGCCTACGCCGACCGCGTGGTCGACCGGGGCTGCTCCGTCGTCCTGCCGCACCTCTTCGGCCGGGTCGGGGGCGGCTCGCGCGACCCGCGCAACCTGGCGCGCACGCTCGCGCACGTCTGCGTGTCGAAGGAGTTCAACCTCTTCGGCCTGCGACGCCAGTCGCCCGTGACGGACTGGCTCCGGGCGCTGGGCCGGGCGGAGCACGAGCGCACGGGCGGCCCGGGCATCGGCGTCATCGGCATGTGCCTGACGGGCGGCTTCGGCCTGGCGATGATGGCCGACGACTGGGTCCTGGCGCCCGTCCTGAGCCAGCCGTCCCTGCCCGTCGGCCTGACGAAGCGCCACCGCGCGGACCTCGGCGTGGACGACGCGACGCTCGCGCAGGTGAAGGCCCGGGCGGCCGACGGCTCGTGCCTGCTGGCGCTGCGGTTCACGGGCGACAAGCTGTCACCGGGGGAGCGCTTCCACCGCCTGCGCCACGAGCTCGGCGACCGCTTCATGGCCGTCGAGATCGACTCCTCGCGGGGCAACCCGCACGGCAACTCCGTCGTCGCGCACTCCGTCGTGACGGTCGACCTGCAGGACGTCCCGGGCCACCCGACGCGCGAGGCGCTCGACCGCACCCTGGACTTCTTCGCGGAGCGCCTCGGGGTGGAGGCCGCGACCGCCTAGGACCGGCCGGCGCGGCGCGTCCCGGGTCGCCCGGGGGCGCCGGCCCGACGGGTCTCCCCACGATCGACGCAACCGGTCCCGGGGGTCGCCGCGTAGACCCGGTCGTAACCTTGACACGACCGTGGTAAGGTTAC
>WLOB01000110.1 GCA_009699505.1 Actinomycetota bacterium
ATCGCGATGGGCCGGGTCGTCGTGGCGAACACGGGTGCAGCCTCCCGCCCGACGGTGGGAGTCGCCCGGGGCGCGCCCGGGAGGACCCTGGGCGCGGTCGCCCGCCGGCTCGTGCCCCGTGGGCGCCGTGCGTCGCTCCACGGCCCGCGTCCGGATCCGGACGCCGCGGGCGGCGGGCGGGCGACGGGGCGGGACCGCCGCCGGGACCGGGATGATGCCCGCATGAGCCCCCAGCCCGCCGCCCCGCCGGTCGTCGTCCCCTCGGCCGTCGTCGGGCGCGCGACCCAGATCTTCCGCGAGCACGCCGCGGTGCTCTTCCCCGTCGCGTTGATCTTCGCGCTGATCCAGGCCATGGTCACCTACGCGCTGGCCGACACGAACGCGGCCGCGATCGCCGCCGGGGTGTCCGTCGTGACCTCCGTCTTCTTCCAGGGCATGGTCGTGACCTTCGTCCGCGACGTCGAGGCGGGCCTGCCGCCCGGCGCCGAGCCGTCCGCCGGGGCGCTGTTCCGCTCCGTCTCCCCCGTCGCCGGGCCGCTCCTCGTCGTCTCGATCCTCGCGGGCCTGGGGATCGGCCTCGGCTTCGTCCTGCTGATCGTGCCCGGGCTGATCCTGCTGACGATCTGGGCGGTCGTCGCGCCGGTCGTCGTCCTCGAGCGCACCGGCGTGCTCGCCTCGTTCGGTCGCAGCCGGGAGCTCGTGCGCGGGTCGGGGTGGCCCGTCTTCACGACGCTGCTGCTCATGGTGCTGCTCGTGCTCGCGACGGCGCTCGTCGGCGGCCTGGCGATCGCCGCCGTCGGCGAGGCGGCGGGCCGGTTCGTCCAGGTCGTCGTGAGCGCCGTCACGTCGACGATCTACGTGCTGACGACCGCGACGCTGTACTTCCGGCTGCGCGACGCGCACGACGCCGGGCCCGTCGAGCCCGTCGCCACCGTGCCGGACGACGACCCGCGCTGGACCCAGCAGGACTGACCGGCCCGGCCGCCGTCCTGGCACGGGCCGGACCCCGAAGGTCCGTGCCGGCGTCGCGCGGACACCGGCGCGCCGTCGCCTCGCCGCCGGACGCGGCGGCGCCGGCCCGGCCGCCGTCCTGACCCGGGCCGGTCCCCGGAGGGCCGGGCCGGCGTCGCGTCGACGCCGGCCCGCCGGCGTCTCGCCGCCGGACGCGGCGGCACCGGCCCGGTCGCCGTCCTGGCACGGGCCGGACCCAGGACCTCAGCGGTCAATCGTGGACATGTCGGGGTAGCGGTCGCCGGCCGCGGCGCCCGCGTCGTCCAGGAGCCGCAGGTCGTCCGGCGAGAGGGTCACGTCGACCGACGCGGCGTTGTCCTCGAGGTACGTGCGGCGCTTCGTGCCCGGGATCGGCACGACGTCGTCGCCCTGCGCGAGCACCCAGGCCAGCGCGATCTGCGCGGCGGTGGCGTCGTGCTCGGCGGCGAGCCGGTCGACGATCTCCACGATCGCGATGTTCTGCTCGAGGTGCTCGCCCTGCAGGCGCGGCTGGAAGCGGCGGAAGTCGTCCTCGGCCAGGTCGTCGAGCGTGCGGATCGTGCCGGTGAGGAACCCGCGACCCAGCGGGCTGTAGGGCACGAAGCCGATGCCCAGCTCGCGCAGCAGCGGCAGGATCTCGGCCTCCGGCCCGCGCTCCCAGATCGAGTACTCCGTCTGCAGGGCCGAGATCGGGTGCACGGCGTGGGCGCGGCGGATGGTGTCCGGCGCGGCCTCCGACAGGCCGAGGTGCCGGACCTTGCCGGCCTGCACGAGCTCGGCCATCGCGCCGACGGTCTCCTCGATCGGCACGGTCTGGTCGACGCGGTGCTGGTAGTAGAGGTCGATGTGGTCCAGGCCGAGGCGCTTCAGCGAGGCGTCGCAGGCGGACCGCACGTACTCGGGCGAGCCGTCGATGCCGCGGAAGCCCGCGTTCTCCGGGTCGCGGACGTTGCCGAACTTCGTCGCCAGGACGACCCCGTCGCGGCGGTCGGCGATCGCGCGGCCGACGAGCTCCTCGTTCTTGAACGGGCCGTACATGTCGGCGGTGTCGAGGAACGTGACGCCGAGCTCGAGCGCCCGGTGGATCGTCGCGATCGACTCCGCGTCGTCCGTGGCGCCGTAGAACTCCGACATGCCCATGCAGCCGAGGCCGAGGCGGGAGACCTCGAGGGCGGCGGGGCCGGAGCCGAGGGTGGTGGTGGTGATGCTGGTCATGGGGTGACGCTCCTCTCGGGCGCGCCGAGGCCGGCGCGTCCGCGGTAGATCTCGATCTTGTGCTCGATGGCGCGCAGGTTGCTCCGGGTCTCCTCGAGCTGCTCGAGCACCCGGACGCGGTGGTCCTCCAGGAGCCGCAGCCGCGCGGGCTCGGTGTGCTCGCCGGCCCGGACCAGCGCGGCGTACTCCCGCACCGTCCGGATCGGCATCCCGGTGCCGCGGAGCTTCGTGACGAGGCCGATCCAGTACAGGTCGACCTCGCTGTAGCGGCGGTGCCCCGCGGAGGCGCGGTCGACGGGCTGCAGGAGCAGCCCCTCGCGCTCGTAGTAGCGCAGCGCGTCGGGGGACAGCCCGGTCTCCCGGGCGGCCTCCGCGATCGTGCGGGCCGCGACGTCGGAGGGCCGGTCGGGTGCGGTGGTCGTGGGTGCGGTGGCCATCGATCCCCACGGTAGGACCTGGAGCGCGCTCCAGGTCAAGGACGGGCGATGCGCGGATCGCGCCGTCGGGATCGGCGCCGGGGCGGACCGACCCGCCGGGCGAGGGTGGGCCGCCCCGGAGGCCCGCGGCGCCGTGGCCGGCGGGCGGCCCGCCGGGGCGCCCGGGGCGCCCGGGACGCTCAGGAGGAGAGCGTGGCCTTCAGGCTGATCTCGGCGTTGCCGCGGATCACGTTGGAGACGGGGCAGGCCTGCTCGGCCTCGTTCGCGAGCTTCTCGAACTGCTCCTGGTCGAGTCCGGGGACGACGCCCGCGACGGTCAGCTCGCTCTTCGTGATGCCGAAGCCCTCGCCGACCTGGTCGAGCGTGACGCGGACGTCGACGTCGAGCTTGGACGGCGGCGTGTCGTTCTGCGACAGGACGTTGGAGAACGCCATCGCGTAGCACGTGGAGTGCGCCGCGGCGATGAGCTCCTCCGGGTTCGTCTGGCTCTTGTCCTCCTGGTCCGTCCGCTTCGTCAGGCTGACGGGGAACGGGCCCCCGGCCTGCGAGCTGACGAACGTGGTGGTGCCGGACCCCTCGGCGGCGGTCCCCTGCCACTCGGTGCTGGCCTTGCGGAATGCGACGGGCATGTGGTGCTCCTCTGGTGGTTGCTCGTGGAACCACTACCCGGGCTCGCGCCGGGGCACCGCACCGCCGGGCGGCGCGGGCGGCGCGACGGGCGTCCGGCGGCGCGCCCCGCGCGGGTCAGAGCGCAGCGCGCGGGTGCCGCGTCGTCGCCGCCCAGACGACGGCCCCGACCACGAGGCTCACCAGGAGCACCGCCGGCCAGGACTCGATCGCGCGGCCCAGGGGGTGCGAGAGGGCGAAGGCGAGGAGGTAGACCACGACCAGCCCCAGCGCGACGCCGAGCCCGCGCGTGCGCCGCCACTCGAGCCCGCACCAGAGCGCCGCGAGGAAGAGCACGATCCCGCCGAGCGGACGGACGCCGGTGACGTCGGCGACGCCGAACCCGAGGAGCAGCGAGAGCGGGGCGATGAGCCAGGTCGGGTGGGCGCGCGGCACCCGCCGATCGTAGTGCGGGTCGCCGGGAGGGGCGGCGGCGCCCCGCGGCGGGAGATGGAACGCGCGGTCCACCCGGGGCGGCCCGACGCAGATCCGTGGCGCGCCGGGACCACCGGTTGTCCAAACCCGCCGCACATGTGTGTGCCCTACACCGGTCCTCAGGCGTTCTGGAGGCCAGAAGAATCGACGCGGCCGGCCTCCGCCGCAGCCCTCCCGACCGCCGCGCCCGTCGCGGCGCCGACCCCAAGGAACCCCGTGTCCCGATCAGTCCGCACCCGTCGCCGTCGCGCCGTCGCCGCCGCGGCGGCCACCACGTCCGTCCTCGCCGCCCTGGCCGTCGTGCCGCAGGCCTCGGCGATCAACTACGTCACCTCCCAGAACGGGGAGAGCTGGGGCGTCAACGACGCCGCCATGCCGGGGGTCGACACCGGCTCGATCCGCTCGACGAACCAGAGCTCGCTGCTCGGCTACGGCGGCATCCGCGTCAGCGTCTCGGGCACCGCGAAGGACCGCCTGGACGGCGAGCTGCTCCGCGGCTTCGGCATGACCTTCGACGGCTTCGACACCTTCACGACGAAGACGCCGGTGCGCATCTCGGGCGTCGACGTCAGCCGCCACCTGAAGATCCAGCGGTCCGCGAACTGGGCGCGCTTCGTCGACTCCTTCACGAACCGCACGTCCGCCCCCGTGACCGTCGACGTCTCCTTCGGCGGCATCCTCGGCCAGAGCAGCGACACGAACCCGGCGTTCCAGGCCTCGAGCGCCAAGGTGCTGACGACCTCGAGCGGCGACACGACGATCTCGAGCGCCGACTCGTGGGTCACCGTGGGCACCCCCACGGCGGCGGCCGCCACGCCGACCTCGGGGCCCACGCAGAACGGCACCTCCGCCACGGTCATCGGCACCCCCGGCACGGGCCTGGCCGGGTCGCTCCTGCGACCGGCCAACCAGCTCCGCGACCCGTTCGTCAACGTCCTCGCCCTCACGGGTCACGAGTCGAACTTCCACGGCTACCTGCGCCGGATCACCCTGCAGCCCGGCGAGACGCGGTCGATCGCGCACTTCGTCGTCATCGGCCTCCGCGACACCGCCGCGACCGCCGGGGCGCAGATCGCCGCGACCCGCACCGCCGCCGCGGACCTCGCCGCCGCCCCGGACTTCTCCGGGATCCCGACGGCGCAGCTGTGCACGCTGGCCAACTGGAGCTTCGCGGCGATCGACGCCGCGCTCCCGGCCACGTGCGCGACGGCCCAGCCGCCGCAGCCCGAGGCCGGCGCGGTCGAGCGGACGCCCGTCACGAGCTCCCCGTACGACGTCGTCGGGAGGACGCTGACCGAGCTGCAGGCCGACATGCGCGCGGGCCGCACCACCTCGCAGGAGATCACGCGGGCCTACCTCGACCGCATCGCGGCGTACGACCAGGGCCAGCGCGGCCTGCACTCGTTCATCCACGTCGCCGACGACGCGATGGCGCAGGCGAAGGCCGCCGACCTCGCCCGCGCCCGGGGCCGCGACACCGACCTGCTCGGCATCCCGGTCGCCGTGAAGGACCTCTACGACACGAAGGACCAGCCGACGACGAACGGCTCCCTCGTCTTCGAGGGCTTCCGCCCGACGAAGGACGCGTTCCAGATCGCCCGCATGCGCGCCGCCGGCGCCGTCATCCTCGGCAAGGCGAACATGTCGGAGTTCGCGAACTCGGGCCGCCACTCCGAGAGCCCGTGGGGCCAGGTGTGGAACGCCATCAAGCCGTCCGCCACGTCGCAGGGGTCCTCCGGCGGCTCGGGCGTCGCGGTGGCCGCGAGCTTCGCGACCTTCTCGATGGGCTCGCAGACCGGCGTGTCGCTGAACGCCCCGTCCGGCGCGAGCTCGCTCGTCGCGCTGCGCGGCACGGACGGCATGAGCTCCGGCTCGGGCGTCATGCCGCTGAACTTCCTGCAGGACTACGCCGGGCCGCTCGCCCGGTCGGTCTCCGACCTCGCGACGGTCCTCAACGTCACGACGGGCACGGACCCCGACGACGAGGTCACCGCCCCGGCGGACGAGAAGCGCCCCGCGGACTGGAAGTCCGTCCTGGACCCCGACGCGCTGAAGGGCAAGCGGATCGGCATCGTCGCGGACACCTTCACGTCGACGAGCTACGGCACGCCCGGGTCGCTCGCCGTCGCGAACGCCGCGCTGGACGAGCTGCGCGCGATGGGCGCGGAGATCGTCCCCGTCCCCGCCGCACCGGGCGCGCCCGCCAACATCGCGACGCCCGGCACGTCGACGGGCACGGAGGGCTGGGCCCGCTGGCTCGACGCCCACCCCGAGGCGCCCTACGACACGCCGGCGCAGATCCAGGACTCGCAGCGGAAGCTGCCCTACAACCGGTCGACCACCCCGTCCCCGACGGGCCGGATGACGCAGGCGCAGGTGACCGCCCAGCGCGAGCGCCGCCAGGCGTACAAGGCGCGGATCCAGGACTGGATGGACGGGATCGAGAACGGCGCGTCCGTCCGCCCGAGCGTCGACGCGGTGATCTACCCGAACAACACCTCGGACTTCCACGACAACGACTCGCTCGCCCTCGGCGGGGCGTTCGCGACGGCACCGGCGTCGAACTCCGGCGCCCCCGAGGTCATCGTCCCGATCGGGAAGAACGACCACGGCCACCCCGTGTCCCTCCAGATCCAGGGCCGCGCCTGGGACGACCCGAAGATCGTCGGCTTCGCCTACGCGATCGAGCAGCGGCTGCGGGGGCACGTCGAGCCGACGCAGCTGCCGGCGCTGAGGTACGACGAGGACGCACGGCCCACGCCGATCGTCATCGAGCCGGAGAAGGCGCCCGAGACGGCCCCGCCCGCGCCGACCCCGCCGTCGAACCTGACGCCGGGCGGCCTGAACCCGCCGGCGGCCCCCGCCGCCCCGGCGACCCCGGCGACCCCGGCGACGCCCGCAAAGCCGGCGAAGCCGGCCGCGACCGTGGCCCGCCGCGTGCGCGTCAGCTCCAGGACCCTGCGGGCGAGCCGCACCGGCCGCGTCTCGATCCCGCTGACGTGCGCGAAGGGCGCGACGTCGTCCTGCCGGGTGCGCGTCACGGTCCGGCGCGCCGGCACGACGCTCGTGAACCGCACGGTGACGGTGCGCGCCGGACGGACGACGACCGTCTCGTTCGCGACGACGGGCACCCTGCGCCGCAGCCTCGGTCGCGGGTCGCGGGTCGCGCTCAAGGTGTCGCTGCGCGGGACGGGCGGCACGACGTCGGTGCAGCCCGGCACGGTGACGGTGCGCGGCACGAAGCGGTAGCCCTGCGGGCCCCGGTCGTCCCGGACGGCGGGACGACCGGGCCGGCCTCCGCGTCGGCGTGCGCCTCGTCACACCGGGTGTCCAAGAGCGGCCGCGGGCTTCGGGACGCCCGTCCGAGGTCGCCGGGCCCCGGGCGTCGCATCATGCAGGTGGGTCATGCGCCCTCGTGGTGCGCACCCTCTCTCCTCGGGCCCCGGTGATCTCCTGATCGCCGGGGCCCTGCTCCTTCCGGGAGGGCCGCGGGGCCGGCACCCGCAGGTCGTGGCGGCAGGACGGCACCGATGGTCGCCTCATGTCCTGCGGATCCGCCGGGACGTCGATCGGGGGCGGGTGCGGAGCTCCGATCCACCTCTCGGTGAGGAGCCGGACGCGGGACACGGATCGTGGTCGCCGGGCAGCTCCGATCGACGTCTCGGTCCTTCGCACTCACCGAGACGGGGATCGCGCCCGCCGTGCGTCCTCGCCCGCCTCGTGCCGCGTGCGCCGCACGACCGGAACGCGGACGCGGCCACCCCGACCCTCGACGCGGCCACGCGGCCACGCGGCCACGCGGCCACGCGGCCACGCGGCCACGCGGCCACGCGGCCACCCTCGACCCGGCCACACCGCCACCCCCGACTCCCGACCCGGCGACACGGGTGCTCCCGGGCCTCGCCTCACCCGCCCCCGACCCTCGACCCGGCCTTCCGGGACGGCGGCCCCCGCCTCAGTCCACCGGCGCGTCCGCGGCGCGCTCCAGGCGCTCGCGCAGGTCGACGCCGCGGAGGGGGCCCAGGTGGCCGGGGACGATCGTGCGGGGGTCCAGCGCCGCGAGCGCGCGGAGGCTGGCGCGCGCCTGCTCCGTGTCGTGGTTGTAGGCCCGCACCGGCAGCGCGGGGTCCTGCGGCCGGCCCCACATGTCCGTCATGTAAAAGGCGTCGGAGACGAGCGCCAGGCGGTCCGAGGCGCGCCACAGCGCGATGAGCCCGGGCGCGTGGCCGGGCAGCTCGACCACCTCGAACCCCGCGACCCGGTCGCCGCCGCGGACCGTGCCCGTGATCTGCACGCGCCCGCCGTCCCAGACGTGGTGCATCGCCGCGTGGAACCGCCGGACGGGCGTCGGCAGCAGCTCGGGCCGCCAGTACTCGCGGCCGCCGTCGCCCTCGGCGAAGGGCAGCGCGTCGGGGTGGCACCAGACGCCGATGCGTCCCTCGCCGGCGGCGGCGATCGCGGGCGCCCCGCCCCGGTGGTCCGTGTCGCCGTGGCCCAGGACCACGCGCGAGATGCCGCCGCGCGCGCGTCCGGCCTCGAGGATCGCGGGCGCCATCCCCTGCTCGCCGCTGTCGAAGACGACGACCCCCGGGCCGTCCGGGTCGTCGATCAGGAGGACGTTCATCGTCCGGGTCAGCCCGCCGCGGAGGAGCTCGACGCCGTCGGCGATCCGCACGGGCGGCGAGGCGACCACCGCGTGCAGCAGGCGTCGCGGGTCGCGTGGACGGGCCCGGCGGGGGCCGGTGGCGGTCTCGGTCATCGGCGCATGCTCGCCAGGGTGCGGGCCCTCCGTCAAGCCGCCGTCGACCGCCTGCCGAGGTGCACGGCGTCCGCGTCGGCGCCTCCCCGCGCCGCCCGACGAGGCGCACGGCGTCCGCGGCGGCACCCCTCCAGCACCCGCCCGGCGTGGTGCACGGCATCCGCGCCCGATCGGCGGACGGCACGTCCGCGGATCCCTCCCGCCGTCCAGACCGGCGGTCCGGACCTTCGACACCCGGACGATCGGGGGGTCCCCCGCCCGCTGCCACGATCCCCGGGCGCTGACCGGTCGCCGGCGTGTCGTCCCCCGCTCCTGTCGCGGCCCCGACACCCCAGGACGATGCACCCCTTCCGACGATCACTCGTGCTGCTGGCGACGCTCGGGGCCCTCGCGGGCTCCTCCGTCGCCGCCCAGGCCGACACGACCTTCCCCTCCACGACGATCGCCGACCCCGCGGTCAACGGGCCGTACGGGTCCCTCCGCGCGGAGTTCGACTTCGCGACCTACGCGGCGGCCGGCATCGCCGACACCGACGGCGACGCCGACACGGGCCCGACGGACCGCATCACCGTCGGCGCCGGCGCCCGTCCGGCCTTCCCGGCCGCGAACGGGAACGCCCAGCTGGCGGCCGTCGGCGAGCAGGCCCTCGACGCGCGACTCGCCGGGAACGTGCACCTGCCCGCCGGCGGCGCGGGCCCCTACCCCGTCCTGGTCCTCCTCCACGGCAACCACTCGACGTGCCAGAGCCGCCTGGCGGAGTACGGGCTGGCCGTCGACCCCGGCGCGCTCTTCGCGTCGTACGCCGGCGGCACGTGCACCTCGAGCCCGGCGGCCGCCGACGAGGCGCTCGAGATCGACGCCGCCCGCTCCTACCAGGGGTACGACTACCTGGCCGCGAAGCTCGCGACCCAGGGCTACGTCGTGGTCTCGCTCGACGTGAACGACATCACCGACTGGGCGAACAACGCGAACCGCAGCGGGTACCTCGGCCGGGTGCAGCTCATGAGCCGCGCGCTCGACATGGTCGAGGGCTGGAACACCCACGACGGCCCGAACGGCATCGGCGGGCTCCTGAGGGGCCGGGTCGACACGAGCCGCGTCGGCGTCATGGGCCACTCGCGCGGCGGCGAGGGCGTGGACCTCTTCGCCGCCTACAACGAGAGCCGCCCGGCGACCGCCGCCGAGGCCGCCACGTGGCGGCTGGGCTACGAGGACGACGTGCGCCTGGACGCGAGCAACCCGGACTTCGGGCGGCGCTACGGGCTGAAGGCCGTGTTCTCCCTCGCGCCGGTCGACGGCCAGGGCGCGTTGCGGCCCGAGTTCGACGGGGTGGCGTTCGCGACGGGCCTGCCGGCCTGCGACGGCGACGTCTTCGACCTGCAGGGCTCGGAGGTCTTCGAGCGCAACCGGCGGGCGCTGTCCGCGAGCGGGCACCCGGCGATCCAGTTCACCGTCCAGGGCGCGAACCACAACTTCTTCAACACGGTGTGGACCAACGACGACGCGAACCTCTTCGGCTTCGGCGACCCGTTCTGCAACGTGAAGGCCGCCCCGACGCGCCTCAGCACCACCGAGCAGCAGCGGGTGGGCGTCGTGATGATGGGCGGCTTCCTGCGGCGCTACGTCGGCGACGAGCGGCAGTTCGACCCGATCGTCCGCGGCGAGGGCGTCCCGGCCTCCATCTGCCCGGACGAGGATCCCGAGGGCGCCGGCACGCCGGTCGGCCTCACGTGCCGCAACGTCCTGCAGACGGCGTACGTGGCGGGTGCGCCGGACGTGCGCACCCTGCTCGACCCCACCGCGACCGGCGCGGCACCCACGACGACGCCGACGGGCGAGGCCGTCACCTACACCGGCTTCGCCGCGACCCCGACGGCCTGTGCGCCGAGCGCCCTGGTGGTCACGACGACGGGCTGCGGCGCGGCGCCGAACCGCTCCCCCACCCCGCAGCTGACGCTGACGTGGACCGGCGCGGCGACGCTCGGCGTCGACCTGGGCGCCACCGGGCAGGACGTGTCCGCGTTCCGGACGCTCACGTTCCGGGCGGGCGTGAACTTCCAGAGCCCGCTCAACCCGCCGGCCACGGAGCAGGTCGCGCTCGTCACGCTGAAGGACGCCTCGGGCACGACCCGGACGGTCCGCAGCGACCGGTACTCCTCGGCGCTGGAGCCGCACCCGGGCACGACCGCCCGGAAGGAGCTGCTCTCGAGCGTCCGGATCCCGCTGTCGGAGTTCACGGGCCTCGACCTGACGAATGTCGTCTCGGTCGCCCTCGGCTTCGGCGCCGCGACGCCGACGGGCGAGATCCAGCTGACCGGCCTGGCGTTCCAGGAGCCCCGGACGGTCGTGGCGACGGTGCCGGGCGGGACGCCCGGCCCCGCGGGGCCGGCAGGACCGACGGGGGCCACGGGCGGGACGGGGGCCACCGGTCCGACGGGGGCCACGGGTCCCGCAGGTGTCGACGGCGCGACGGGACCCTCCGGCACCACCGGGGCCACCGGGCCTGCGGGTGCCGATGGGGCCGCCGGGGCGACCGGCGCCGCGGGGGCGCCCGGTGGGCCCGGTGCAGGCGGGACGCC
>WLOB01000111.1 GCA_009699505.1 Actinomycetota bacterium
CGCTGCTGTCGTTGGGCTCCGCAAGCTCATGGCGTGGTTCGCAGAACACGTCGGTTCAGCCGACGCCTATAACGGCATTAAACATGGGTCGGCCGCGATCGCTGGACGGCAGGCGATGACTCTCGAGATCGCTGGCGAGACCATCGAGTGGGCGTCCGGAGAGTCCCTTGTCGTCCTACGCCGGGACGGCAAGCCCGACAGGGGTCGAGAGCCGTGGAAGCTGAAGCAGCGGTGGTACTCGCTCGAGGTCTGTCTGGCAGCAGCGGCGATGGGCTGCTCTCTCCTCGAGCTGATCTGGCAGCGGGTTCGACTCCGCGCACGCGGCCGTGGTGTGCGGGTGATGGCGCCGCAGGAACTCACGGGCCTCAACGTCGATGTGCTTCGCGAGTTGAGTGACGCCCATTCCGCCACGGCGACCCATCGGTTCATCTGGACCCCTGACGAAGGCAGCGGCGAGGCGGGCGACTTCATCGCATGAAGATCCGGGCGGGTCTGGGGCGCCACGACTTGTCGGCCAGAGGTCATACCCGGCTCGGTTTCAGGGCGTCGGCTCAGCCATCGGAGTTCTTCAGGAGATGAAGACGCACCGCGGCCTCGTTGTGTCCGAATCGCACCGCCAGGTCAATCGGGCAATCAACGGCTGCAGGAAAGCTTGGGGCTATCCAGACTCCTTCCAGCCGACTTAGGGCTTTGACTCCCGCGTACGTGCCGCTTCCGCCCAGCGCCGCATCCCGGGTGCTGTCGCCGCTCGCACGACGACGGCGATGGCGACAGGCAGATACGCGTCCATCCCGCCGAGGAGAACAGCCGCCCCCGCAAGAAGGAGCAGGACCACAGGCAGTACGAACAGGTCCAACCGTCTGATTGTTGTGTAAGTCACTTGCCCTGCTTTCGTCGGATCAACCGAACTCGCGGATGACCGGGCTGACGATCAGCCCGCAGCGGCCGGTCCGGGTGTCTCGTGGATTCGGGACGGCTGGTCGTAGGTCCGGACAAGCAGCAGCGCAACGGGGATGAGCAGGAACCCGAGCCAGATTGGAGCGCCGACGGCGCGATGCAGCAGCGCGGCAAGGGCGTTCGGGGCTGCGGCGATCAGGAAGACGTTCCATCCGTCTGCTCGACGGGTGATGCAGTAGGTGGCGAGCAGTGCGACGACGATCCAGCTGGCCCATTCGAAGGTGTCGTCACTGACGGTCGCCGCTAGGGCGCCGGCGAGGACGTAGAAGGCGAGGAGTACCCACACGGCCGGCAGTGAGCCCACTCGGTCTCGCACACGCTCGAGCTCCATGTGAACAGCGTACTCATGTCGCTGCGTGTCGCAAACGACCGGGCTAGAGGAAGCACCAGGTGCTCTTGGATCGGCCGCGGAACGCCCGGCGTACGGCCGACTGGTCGCACGTTGCGCCTGTGTAGGTGAACCTTGGGACGAGCGAACGGATCGCTGTCGCGCCGACCGGCTCGAGAATCACGCCGCGTGACGTTCCGGAATCTTTCGTGCCGTCGACGATGCCGCGGCGGCCCAGCGCGGAAGGCAGCGTCACCGTCGTCTTCACGGTGAGTCGCGGGTCGTTGGACCCCACGCAGGTGGAGAACCGGGGCCAGTCCGGGTTGACGCGGAACCGGGCGGCCAGGATCCAGGCGTGGCGGGCCCGCCGGACCCTGACGCCGACGAACCGCTGCGCAGAGTCGTAGGACTCATCCGCGAAGCAGGTGGCGTCATCGACGCTCACGGGAAGCTGTCGAGACCCCCGGCGGACGGCCCGGCGATCGATGGTGACGGACGCCTCGTAGGTCGGTACAGGCGCCCCGGGATCCGCGGGAGGCTCGACGTGCACCACGACGTTGACGGGGGCGTCGCGGGCGAACGCGCGGAGCTTCTGGACGTCCGTCGCGGGAAGGGTGTTGTACGCCTCGATCTCAACGGCGTTGCGCACCGTGTCGATCGACGTCGAGAGGTTCCCCGCTTCGAGCTGGCCCGGCACGATGGCCTCCACGGCGTCGGCCTGGGTATCGAGCTGCTTATAGGTGGATCGCACCGCGACCAGCCGAACGTCGCGCGTCAGTCCGCGTCGATCCAGTGCGCGGCGCAGGGTGCGGACGATGCGTCGTGTGGTCACAGCCGGAGCTCCGCCGGCGATGCCGATCTGGAGCCGGCCGCCGTCGCAGTTGGTGTACCACGACGAGCCCCAGACGTCGGCCTCGCCGTAGCGCAGGATTCCGCGTAGGGACGGCTCGCGGTCGGCGACCCGCGACTGCAGACGGATCTTCGCCTTCGTCGTTCGCGCGCGACACGGTGCGACGCGCAGAGCTGGCAGATCAAGGCTTCGGCGGAGGGCTGGAGACCAGCCGATGTCCGGGTCGTGAATCGACCGGGCACTTGCCGGTGTGGCGGCGAACAGAACGACCATCGTGGCCAGCGCTACGGCCCAGCGCAGAGTCTTCCGCCGCCTGGCAGCTACGGCTACGGGCCCCCTTGGCCACTTCCAAGGCCCATTCTCAGTCCGCCCAGTCGTCCCCGATACTCGCTCGGTCCAACGCACACGCCGCATTGCCCGATCCTCGCAGGACCCACGGCCGCAAGGTGGGCCTGCCGTCGCGCGCCCAGCGGCCGGTCGCTGCCGGGGCCTCGAGGTGCCACAAGCGACCGGGCGGGCGGGGCTCCGCCGGCCGTCGCTATCCGCCTGAGACGTCGATTGCGGTGATGGTCGCGGGGCTTGAGAATTCGGGTCCGAGGACTCGTGTGCGGACGACGCGGTCTAGGTCACTGAGGGCTTGGTATTCGTGCTCTTCGCCTTCGCCGTGTGGGTGCATGTCGCCCGCTGGTCCGCTGAGTGTGATGCCCTGGAGGTCTTCATCGAGGGCCGGTGCGCCGGGTACCTCGAACTCGATGAAACAAAGTGCTTCGCCTTCATAGTCTTTGGCGTCGTCCTCGAGCGTGATGACGCGCGACAACGAGAAGGCTTCGCCGGCCGGCTCGACCTGAACGAACTCATGGTTGACCGGTGCGCCGCGGTGCGTCACGGGCTGCGACGCGAAGGCCACGAACGCTTCCCAGACCTGACCAGCGGTGACGGTGGATCCGTCCCGAATTCCCCGTTCCTCGAGGAACGCCCGGAAGCTCTGGCCGAGTTGATCGACCGTCTCGGCGGCGTGGTCTCGGTATCGGTCGTCGGACACGAGGGCAGGCTCTCACGGACGTTCGCCGGACGGGGGAGGAACCCGACAAGTCGGAGTGACGCGAGGAGATGCCGGAAACGACCGGCGCGATGGTCAAAGCTGGTTCTGGCAGCGGTTCGCTGGTACACCCTTATGGGTGACCGGCGGCGATGACTTCGAAGGGCGTGAGACGGGCCACGGCCAGGCCCCCCTTCTGCTCGAAGTGCACTCGACTTGGGTCGACGACTGGGAAGTCGCCGACGATCTCGACCGCCGCGTGTTCGGTCGAGGGTGCTCGGACCCCACCGACGCGGCGCGGACGCTTCGATCGTTCATCGAACACTGCGCCCGACCGGTTCGTTTCGGGTCGGCCGACCTCATGCGAGACGCGGCAGTCGTGGAGTTTTCGAAGGGCTTTCCGGAGGAAGGCGGCGTCCACCGTCTGCATCTTCAGCGGGATGTCACGTTCGCGAGCGTGGTCCCCGGAGCTCCCGAACCCGTATTTCTCACAGACATCACGATGGAGTTCGCGACCGCATCGAGCCTCGAGGCCTTGCCTTCGTTTTTGGCGATAGACGCGCCTGCGGCCTCAAACCCCGTGGGCGCGTACACCGGGGATCAATACAGCGACGAGATTGCTGGTCCGAATGCGGTTGTCGCGCATCTTGAGACGTTGGAAGAGCTCTTCGGCGCGGTCACCACCTCGCGTGTTGCGCCGCTCTTTGGTCAACGGGCGACGGCAGTCCTGCGGGCCACGCCCGAGCCGCCGCCCCTCCGAATTCGTGGAGCACGACGACGCCTGGGGCGCAAGAACCTCTAGCCGCCCGTCGGAGCCGCCCAGAAACGACCCCGTACTGGTCATCCCTCTACCAGGCGTCCGTCGTGCGCATCGCGCGCCAGTCCGGGCTCATCCCGATTGACGGCGTTGGCTGCCGAGATCCTCGTCGCCAGCGCCGAGGCTCCCGTAGTGCGACGCACCTCGTCTTGACGTCTTGAGACCACACACAGAGGCCAGAAGCGGTGCGAGCGCACCCGTGGGCGCGCTCGCATGTCTTCGTGTTCCGCGGCTGGCTCAACCGTCCCGACGTTCGAACCGCGACCTCGATGTCAGCCCCGGCACCGCCGAGTAGCAACGGCTCGCTCAGCCCGTCGGTCACCGGCCAGCGACTCCCGGGGAACGGTGTCGAATACCCGTTCCGCCGCTGTCACCACCCCGCGGGGCGATCCGTGGCGAGCAACCGCGCCAGGGCCTCCTGGGCAGCCTCGGTCGCGAGGACGGGGTGCGCCATGTTCAACGCGGCGACCCGAACCGCCTGGCGCTTCGGCGTGGAGTCCGGCGTCAACGGGTCGACGCCCGGGTCCCAGAGCGGGGCGCGCCGGCCTCGGGCGGGGAAGCCCTTCCGCAGGTAGCCCGACAGCGTGTCACGGCTCATGCCGACGAGACCGGCCAGCTCCGTGGTCGAGATGTAGTCGCGCACGCGCGGCAGGGTTGTCAGCGCGGTCACCGGGTCGGCGGACTGCTCCTCCTCGTCGATGCGGTCGAAAGCCGACGGGTCGATGGGCTCGAGCTCGCCGTTGGGGACCCCATCGGGGACGATCAGGCGCGCCTCGAACGCGGTCCGCCGGTGGTGCTGGAGCGCCCGGAGGCGCACCAGCTCGGCGTCGAGTCGCTCGCGGTCCCGCGTCTGCTCGATGCGCTGCTCGTCCACCCGCTTGTATGCAGCGAAGACGTTGCGGAAACTGTCGGCCGTGACCTGCGGACCGGTCGTCTCCATCCTGGCCCCGAGGGTCAACCGCTCACCGTCCAGCAGCGCGATCTGGTTGACCGCACGCTGGCGCTCCGTCTCGAGGCGACGGATCTCCCGGAGGGTCTCGCGGTAGAGCTCCAGCGGGAGGCGTCGCCTCGCCCCGAGATCGGTGGTCAGCATCTCCCAGGTCAGACGGGTCGCGAACTGGACCAGGAGCTCGACCTCGCGCTCCTTCGTCGCGCCGCCGTAGAGCTTCTGGATGTTGTTCGTGTCGTGGCCCAGGAGGGCCTCGGCAATCCACTCGGCGGACACGCTCGCACCGTGCTCGGCGAGCCAGCGCTCGCCCTCGGCGCTCGCCACCCACTGACGGGCACGCGCGCGACACGTGTGGGCGCTGTACCCGTCGTTCGGATCAGCGCCCTCGCGGAGGAGCGTCGCGACCTGGCCCGTCCGGGTCTCGCAGGCCGCGCTGCCCCCCATCAACTGCGACAGAGCCCGCTCGCTCAAGACGGGCCCATCCGACGCGTAGATGAGCGGCGGAGCAGCCGGCACGGCCTTGCCGGTCTCGTGCATCCAGCGCCGCATGAACGTGGTCTGGGACCGCAGCGCCACGAGGAAGTCAGCGGGGATGGGCCTGACCACCGACAGGGACCGATGCGTTCCCTTGCCCTCGTAGATCTCGATAGCGGGCGACAACGTCCCGTCCGACAGCTGGTACGCATCGACGAGGTCACCTTCGAGGATCCGGACCGCGGCGCCGGCGCGGACGCCGAGGACGCAGAGCACCATCAGCACCTGTCGGCGCTCCATAGGGCGTCCGAGCCCCGCCTTACGAACCTGCTTGGGCGTCATGTTCAGGATGGCCTGCTGCTCGGCCGCGAAGTCGCCGGGTGTGACGCCGAGCCGACGACCGATGTCCTCGCACAGGTGCTGGTGTGCGAATCGAGCCACGTGTCCCGGCACCGCCCCTCCCTTCCGCACGCTCTTCCGGGCGACGGGGATGGCGATGGGCTGCTCGCACTGCGCGAGAGTCCACTGCCCCAGAGCGGGGTGGGCGTAGCCGTTCGAGTTCAGAGCCCCCAGCCTCTTAGTGAAGCGCTTGTACGCCATGACGAGATTCATGATCGCCCCGTGGGTCGGGTGACCCGCCGGCTTCGAACGGTCGGCGGGCAGCATCCTCCGGCTGTAGTCGTCCAGGAAGTTCTCGATCCGCGTGCGGCTGAGAACCGGACCGTCCACCACCGTGGCGGCCGCGACGTCCCAGAGCGCCGCGGGGATGAACGCTTTCAACGTGGCGTCTTCGAGTCGGGCCTGCACACCGGCAGCCCTCCGCGTCGTCTTCAGCATGTCGTCGAGGTCGTCGAGGCTCAGGCCGAGGGCCCGCCGAACCTGCTCGCCGTTCGGGAACGACGCGCCGGCGGGCAACGACGTGCCCCGGGCGGGCGACGGAGCGCCGTCCGGACCGAGGGCGTCCGTCGACGCGAGGCCCACGAACACGCGGCTGAGGCTGTTGATGTGGTTGCCCGACTTGGACTCGGAGTCGCAGATGAAGAGCGTGAAGGCGGAAGCCACCACCTCCTCGACGCCGACCCACGACTCGGGCAGGTCTCGGACGAAGGTCATGCCATCACCTCCGTTCGCGCGGCCCGGGGCGCGAGGGCACCGGCGCCGATCCGCCTCGGGGGTGCGGCAGAACCGGGGTACGAGTCCATGCGGCTCGCACCGGTCGACGTGGTCGGCCGTCGCTTTGCGGACGGCGTGGTCGGCCTCGGCGGCTCGGCCAAGTTGATGGGGAACCGGAAGACCGCCTGCGGCCCTCCGGCATCGAGAGAGTTCGTGAACTGGATCATCGAGAACCAGGAGTGCCTGGCGCATCCGCGCGTCGCCCAGATCTCTGCTCCCGCGTCATCAGCCGTTCGTCCAGCGTCGCCGCCAAGGGTCGGCAAGTCACGTCGTTTGGTGTCCTCCGAGCCGTTCCCCGGCCGGGCGAAGAACTTGGGGAGGCGGGTTGCCTCGCAGGGCAAGGTGACGGGAACGAGCCCGTTACCGTTCTCGGTGTTCATGGGAGTTGCTGCTCCTGTGGGCCGGGTCTCGGGGCGTTGGCGCGCCGCCGAGACCGTTTTGTGAGTGCTGCGCATCGAACGTAGCCCCGCGACAGGACCGGAACTGCACGGACTCGGGCCGGCCTGCCTGTCCGCTGTCAACCGGGAAGCAGAACTCCGGCCTGCGGCGTCGGCGCGGGTGTATCGACGGTCCATGCAGCAGGGGTCTGGCGCGTGAGCGCTTCGAACATCGGCGCGGCGCTGGTCGCCGGCCTGGATGACGACGACCTCCGTGCCCTCGCGGCCCGCCTCGGCCCGTTCCTTTCGCCGGCGATGCCAGCGACGTCGACCGGTCTGGTCTCAGCACGTGAGGCGGCAGCCATCCTGCAACTCCACGAGGGCACCGTGACCCGTCTCGCCCGGGCCGGCCGGATTCTCGGGGCGGCGAAGGTCGGGGGCCGGTGGCGGTTCGACCCGAACGCTCTTGCGTCGTCACCGCAGCCGGCGGAGACAATTCCGGCGGCTGCACCGTCGGCACGGCGTCGCCCGCGCCCGCGCCAGCGTCCGACCACCGCCCCCCGCCGCTCGCGGGTTGCCGACGCGATGCTGGGGCACTAGCGTTGCTGCCGCAGGACAAGCAGCCCCGGCGCGACTGGCATCGCCCGGGGCCTGGCCCACAGGATTCGAGGTCCCATGGACACCCCGCAGACTAGCGGTGCGTTCTACGCATCCAAGCCCGCGCCCGTAGGAGGCCGGGCATGAGCGTCGAGAGGCGTTCGAAGGCATCCGGCGTCACCTACGTCGTCCGGTGGCGCGAGAACGGCAGGCAGCGGGCGAAGACCTTCCTGCGCCGCGCCGACGCCCAGGCATGGGACGTCGAACTGCGTCGGCGGCGGGAACTCGGCCCGCTCGCCGTCCAGCAGCTGACGAACAGGAGCCAGACCCTCAACGAGTTCATCGAGGACCACTGGGTGCCCGAGCACGGGGTCACGCTGGAGAAGTCCACGCGACGCACATACGCCGACCTGTATCGCCTCTACATCGAGCCGCCCCTGGGTGATGTGCCGCTCCAGAACATCACGGTATCCGAGGTCCGAAAGTGGCAGTCCGAGCTCCAGGCGGAGCGGAACGCCAGTCCGGACCTCGTCGGCAAATGTCGGACGGTGCTCTCGTCGGTGCTCAGACATGCCCTCGAGGCCGAGGCCGTCGCGGGAAATCCGGTCGGCGCTGTGAAGGCCCCCAAGCGCGAGTACAAGGACGCGGTAGACCCGCTCGCTCCGGCGACGGTCGAAGCTGTCCGTGGCGTCCTCCTGGGCTCGATGGCGACCGACGTCCCCGAGTGCACGCGCCACGGCGCGCGAGTGTCGGCGTACGTGGTGCCCGACGAGCGGACGCCGGCCTCACGGCTTCAGGACGCGCTCGTGGTCAGCCTCATCGCCTACGCGGGCCTCCGCCCGGGCGAGCTTCGGGCTCTGCGATGGAGCGACGTCCGCGAGCGCACGATCCTGGTGGACCGGGCGGCAGACGACGACGGGACAGACAAGGACACGAAGAGCCGGGCGAGGCGGACGATCAAGCTGATCGACCCTCTCGCAGCAGACCTCGAGGAATACCGTCAAGCCCTGGGAGGTCCCGGCCGCAGGACCCGAGTTCTGACCGGCTCGCCGGAAGCCTGGCGTCGAGGCGACTGGCACAACTGGCGAGCGGTCCGGTGGAGGCAGGCCTGCAAGCGGGCGGACGTCGAACCGACGCCGAGGCCCTACGACCTTCGCCATTCGTTCGCCTCGCTTCTGCTCGCCGAGGGACAGACTGTTCACTACGTTGCGAGCCAGCTCGGCCACTCGCCCAAGCTCACGCTCGACACCTACGGCCACCTGTTCGCGGAGTTCGCCGATCGGGCTCGCATCGATCCCGTCGCGGAGATCATGAAGGCGCGCGGGGGCTGACGAAGGACACCCTCGCCACGTCGCGACGACGTTGCGTCGGCGGGTAGCGGTAGGCGCAGCCCGGGTGCGAACGGGGCCGGGCGGGCGACGCCGGTGCGATCGCGCCTCAGGCCCCGTGAGGCGGATGCGGAAGGTCCGCATACGGTGGGCCAAACCCACGTATAGGGCACCCCGGTGGGGCCTGGAAGCGTTCAATTAACACCAGTTCGACGCGTTAGTGGCCCTCCGGTCGCATACGGCGAACCATCCCTACTTGGTGTCTTCTTCGCCGCCATTGGTGTCGGGTCGAGATGGGGCGTGAGCCGACGGCGTTCCGGGGGTGGTGTCGCGCGGCTCCGTTGGGGCAGCGCGCGCGCTCGACGCTGCGGTCGTCGCGCCAGCGTTGGTTGGGACACGGCGCGCGCGCCGTGTCCCAACCGAGCTCCCTTCAGCGGGCAACTCACCGGGCGGGTCTTGCGGGACACTCGCCGCTAAGACGCCTTCCGCGGCACTCGTTCGACGGCAGGGTCCCGGTGAGCGTTCGGCTCGGCGATCTCGGGGGACGTCACCCGAGGGTCAACCTCTGGAGAGCTCTGAGCATCTCGTCCCGCTTCAGTGATCGATCGAACGTCTTCGCGACGAGTCCCCGTCCATCGACAAGGACGACGATCTGGCAGGTCGGGTTGCCGAACCTTCGGGCGAGCCCTCGATCGCGGTCGTAGGCCCGAGGAGCCGACGCGCAGCCACGACGCCGTCCCGGGCGAGACCGGGCTGTTCGTCGATCCGGACGAGGGCAAGCGGCCCGGCGAGCCCTCGACGGGGCCGTCGGGCCTGCCCTACGAGGAGCCCGTGGGCCCGGGCGATCGGGTGCCGCCGCGGCTCGCGGGGGCCGGGCGCGACGAGGAGCCCGCGTGGGAGGACGAACAGGACGAGCGCGCCGACCGCCTCATGCCGCTCTCGTCGTCGTCGCGACGGGAGACCGAGCGCGACGAGGCCCGCGGTCGCGACGACGGCGAGCAGCGTTCGGGCGAGGTGGCGGTCGCACGGGAGCCGACGCCGGACAATCCGGACGACGAGTACCAGTGGCACACGGGGATCCGTCGTCCGACGGGTCGTCCGGACGCTGTGGAGTTCGTCGAGACGCACAAGGCGTTCGGCCGCAACAAGATCCTCCGTGGCCTGAACATGGGCCTGCCGGAGGGCATGATCTCGATGATCCTCGGGCCGTCGGGTACCGGCAAGAGCGTCTGCATCAAGCACATGGTCGGGCTGCTGTACCCCGACGACGGCGACGTGCTGGCGCGGTGTCAGCCGCTTTCTGCGCCTGCTTCAGGGTGATCCTGTGGTCACCCTCCTCCGCAAGGGCGAGAGTTTCTGGCTTGACGCCGATCTTGTGTGCGGCGTCCTCGATCGTGCAGGCGGCGGTCTCCCTTGCCCATCGGAGAAGCGCGGGGGTGGTGTGTGCGCGCCCGCCATGCTCGGAGTCTATTCGCGGCAGTTCGCCCCTCCCCTTCACGGCTCTGTTGGGCGACTGACGCTGGGCACAGGGCACCTCCTCGATGAGCATCACGAAGCAGGAAACCGACGGCGGTACTCGTCATCGAGCTCCGCCAAGAGCGCTTTGCCGCCGTGGTCGATGCTGCCGTCGCGGTCGGCGGCCTCCAGGCCGGCGCAGAGCGCGTCAAGCTCAAGGTTCGTGAACGCACCCCAACGGTTGCGCGGTTCCAGATCGTCACCGTGCTGACGTGCTGAACCGTTCATGTCGCGACGGTACATCCACGGTGTGGGGCGCCACGCTCGCCTATCCTCGCGCGATGTTGTCCCGTGGACGCAGCGTGCGTCGTTCACTCGGGGTCGTTGCTGCCTTCACGGCGCTGGCACTAGGACCCTCCGCCACATCGGCGGGCGCCGACGTGAGGAGCGCGGCTGTCGTCGACGCCGTCGATCCGACCGTGGCCTTCGACATCACTCGCGCGGACGTGACGGTGGACAACGTCTCCGGCCGCCTTCTGCTCGTCGTGAGACTCGGCCATCAGCTCCAGGCGCAGGCCGGCGAGTATCCGTCGCTGACCGCGCGTGTCTCCAACTCAACGTTCTGCCCCGACGGCGGAGGCGTTGACGACAAGGTTGGCGACACCATTATCAAGATCCGGCCGGCCAACAGCCCAGATCCCTCGGGCCAGAGGCCCCTTGAAGCG
>WLOB01000112.1 GCA_009699505.1 Actinomycetota bacterium
GATACACCTCTTCCCTTTCCGAACAGAGCAGTTAAGCCCCTCAGCGCCGATGGTACTTGGCTCGCAAGGGCCTGGGAGAGTAGGTCGCCGCCGGAATTAGTGTTGAAGCGCCCCGCGAGAGCGGGGCGTTTCGCCGTTTCAGGGTCCCTCTTCGGGGGCCTGTTGCGCCCTGCCCGTTCCCGGGTGGGGCGCTTCGCCGTTTTGGCCGGCGGTCCCACGCCCACTCCGGCGCAGCTCGACTCGTCGTTCGGAGAGCAGCTCGAGCGCGACCGACGGTGGCCGGCCGCCGAGGGTCGGTGGCCGCCGGCGACCCGCTACGGTCGTCGGGTGCCGCGTCGCAAGCCCACCGGCCCGCGGGACCGCCGTGGAGCTCCACGCCCGGGGCAGGCGGGTCCCCGTGAGCCCACCGCGCAGCAGACGGCGGACTACCTCGAGCGTCAGCGGGTGGTGTGCCGGCGCAAGGACCGTTACGCCTCCGAGAGCGAGGCCCGAGCGTTCGCCCTCATGCACCAGCCCGGGCCCGGCAGCCGCGCCGACGTGTACCGGTGCGAGATCTGCGACGGCTGGCACCACACCCGAGGACGCTGATGACGATCCGGTCCCGGAGCTGACGTGGCGCGCATGCGTCGCAAGGGCGACCTGCCCACGAAAGTGTGCGCACATTGCGGCAAGCCGTTCGCGTGGAGGAAGAAGTGGGCCCGCGACTGGGACACCGTCCTCTACTGCTCGGACCGCTGTCGCCGCGAGGCATCCGCCGAGCGCGCCCGCCGAGGTCGTGCCTGATGGCGGCCGTGGGTAGGGGCGTGCGGTGTCCGTGCTCCCCGCCGTTCCCGTCGACGACCGGCCCGCGGTGGAGGCCTGGGTGGCCGAGCACCTCGGGGACGTCGTGCTCGAGGGTCCTGAGGGCGTCCGGGGGTCACCGGCGTTCACGGGCGGTCAGGCGGCCGCCGACGCCGCGTTGCGCGATGCCGACCTGCGGGGCTACGCGAGTCGGCGCAGCGAGGTCCTGCCGGTCGAGCGCCGCGGGGCCAGTCGGCTCTCGCCGTACATCCGGCACGGGCTGCTGCCGCTGCCCCACGTCTGGGACGAGGTGGCGTCGGTCCCCGCGCGCGACCGGGGCAAGTTCCGGGACGAGCTCCTCTGGCAGGAGTACGCCCGCCACGTCTACGCCCGCGTCGGCGGGGGCCTCGGCCGGCCGCTCCGTCACGTGCCGCCCACGTCCTCGAACACCTGGCCGGAGCCGTGGGTCCGGACGATGGCCTGCATGGCCCTCACCACCGACGAGCTCCGCGGTGACGGATGGCTGGTGAACCAGACGCGGATGTGGCTCTCCTCGCAGTGGACCGTCCGCGGGGGGCGCGACTGGCGCGAGGGGGAGGACCGCTTCTTCCGGCACCTGCTCGACGGGTCCCGGGCGGCCAACCGCCTCGGCTGGCAGTGGACCGTCGGTGCCGGGACGGGCCGCCCGTACGGCTTCGCGCGTTGGCAGGTCGAGAAGCGCGCCCCCGGTCTCTGCGGCCGGTGCGCCCTGCGCGACCGCTGCCCGATCCAGGAGTTCCCCGACGCGTCCTCGGGGCCCTCCGTGGAGTCGCCCGAGTCGCTGCGGACCGATCCGGATCCCCACCGGACCGGCGGCCCGACGACCGTCGACGGCGACGGCACCCCCGAGGCGGTCTGGCTGACGGCGGAGAGCCTGGGGTCCCGCGACCCCGCGCTGCAGGGACGCCCCGACCTGCCCGCGGTGTTCGTGTTCGACCACGCCCGCCTGGCGGGGTGGCGCCTCTCCGGCAAGCGCCTCGTGTTCCTCGCGGAGACCCTCGGCGAGCTCGCCGGCCGCCGCGACGTCGAGCTCCACGTCGGTGACCCCGCGGAGGTCCTGGCCGGTCGCCGGCTCGCCGCCACGTGGACGCCGGTCCCCGGCTGGCGGCGCCTTGCCGACCGCCTCGACGTCGTCGAACGGCACCCGTGGCCGTGGCTGGCGCGACCCCACGGGCGCAGCGCGAAGTCGTTCTCGGCGTGGCGCAAGGCCCTGCCGGCCGACCGGCAGCGAGGGGCCTGAGGGACGCCGCACTCGAGGGCCGGCACCGGTCGTGCGTGCGCCCGTCGACGCGATGGCCCCGCCGCGGGCGCCGACGACGCGGGGCCCGGCTGGACCGCCGACATGGAGCCCGCCTGAACCGACGGCGCAGGACCCGGCCGCGCCGGAACGCCGGTTCCCGGCTATCGTCGCGGTCGTGCGTCCCCCGCGCCCCCGTCGTCGACCCCGGCCGTCCGTCGGACGGGGGACTCCCGGTCGTCGGGCGACCGTGACGGTCCTGCTCGTCGCGGCGCTGACGGTGCTGCCCGCCGACGGCCCGTCCGGTCCCTGGGCGCCGGTGGCGTCCGCCGTCGGGACAGGGACCGCCCTCGCGGCGCCCGGGGAGAGCCGGGTCGCCCTCTACGCCGAGCGGCTCCGGTCGGACCCGGTGTTCGTCAGCCCCTCGCTGCGCCGGGTGGTCAGCGCGGAGGACGAGGCGGCGCTGCGGCGGGACGTCGCGGCGATGCCCTACCCGACGTACGTCGTGGTCGCGCCGGCGTTCCGCGACGAGCCGGACCTCGAGTCCTTCCCCGACCTGGCGACGCTGCTCCGCGACCGCCTCGGCCGAGACGGGCTCTACCTCGTGGCCGACGAGAACGGCTCCGGGCTCGGAGCCGACGCGTTCGGCGTCCGCACCCGCGGGGACACGCGCGGCCTGATCTCCACCGTGCTCGGCGCGGTCCCGCGCGGGGACGGACCCGTCGCCCGGGTGCGGTTCGCCCTGGAGCACCTCCGCACCGGCGCCACCGCGACGGGCGGGACGGTCGACGACGACGCGTCCGACGACGCGCGGTTCTTCTCCATCCTCGGCGTCTCGACGCTCGTGGGCCTCGTCGTGCCGCTGGGCATCGCGGCCTCGACGCCCGGGGGCCGCCGGCGGCGGGCCGAGCGACGACGGGCCCGTCTCGCGGCCCGGGACGCGCGCATCGCGGCCGCGCCCGCGGTCGCACCCCCCGTCGAGCGGGGCGAGGCCCGCCGCGACGCGCAGGACGCCGTCGCCGGACTGGCCCGCGCGATCGCCGAGGCCGACGCGCCGCCGGACCGCGCGCTGCGCACCTACGACGCCGCGTCGCACGCGCTCGGCCGCGAGGACGCGACGCCGATGGACCTCGTGGGCGCCCGCGCGCTGGCGGACGCCGGCCGCGCGCAGCTGCGCGGCGCGTCGTGGCGCCCGTGCCTGTTCGACCCGCGGCACGGCGAGGGCGACCGGCCCACCCGCTGGCGACGCGACGGCCAGGACGCCGTCATCCCGGCCTGTGCCGACTGCGCGGCCCTGCTGGCGGACGGCAAGGCGCCGCCGGTGCTGCAGGACCGCGGACGGCCGTACTGGGAGCGCGACACCGTCTGGGCCCGCACGGGGTTCGGGGCGATCGACGACGACGTGGCCGACGCCGTGCTCGCGGGCGGGCGGACGGTCCGATGAGCCGGGGAGGCGACGCGGCCGCCCGGACGCGGTCGTGCGCGGTCGGTCCGCGGCTCGCCCTCCGCGGCGTGGTGCTCGTGCTGCTGCTGATCGGATGGCTCGGTGCGCAGCTGACCGGCGCGCCGACCGCGACGGCCGACGGGGTGGTCCCGCTCGCCGCCGGCTCGTCGATCGCCACGGCCTCCCCGCTCGCCGCCGGCTCGCCGTTCGGCGGGGACGAGGACGCGGGCTCCGCCGACGGCGGGGCCTCGTCGGGCGATCCGCGCCCGGACCGGCTCGCGCGGATCGCCGCGGAGCTGCGGCGGTCGCGATTCGTCGTCGACCCCGAGCTGGACTGGCAGTACGACGGACGGACCCGCCGGTCGGTCGAGCGGGCGCTGCGCGGGGCGCGGATCGCGGTCTTCGTCGTGGCGCTGCCGGCGACCGACGAGGACGAGTCCGGGGGCGACCTCGAGCGCGTCGTCCAGGCCCTGCAGCGACGGGTCGGACGCCCCGGGCTGTACGTCGCGATCGACCAGGAGGGGCGGATGGACCTCGCCAGCGTCGGCGTGCCGCTCGACCTGCGGATCTCGTTCTCCCTGCTCTACCCCAGCCGCGACGACCGGCCGTACGAGCAGCAGGAGCGCGACCCGGCGCCGGCCCCGTGGACGACCGTGCCCGGCCGCCTGGGCGAGATGCTCGCGGCGGTCGCGAAGGCGCGGCCCGGCCCGCCGAACGGGATCGTCGACGACGTGGCGGAGCTGTCGTCCCTGCCGGGCGAGGCGCGCGACGAGCGCAACCGCGAGGACGCGATCTTCGGCGTCGTCGGCGGCCTCCTGCTCGGGCTGGTCCTCGCCGGCGTCGGGCTCGGGATCGCCGCCGGCGTGCGCAGCGTGCGCGCCGCGGGGCCCGGGCGCGGCCCCGGTGGGGGCGGGGGAGCGGGTACGGGCGGGCGGCCCGCGGCGGGCGGGGCGCGCTCGGATCGTGGCGCTCGCGGCTCGCGGTCCGGTCGTGGTCGCCGCCGCGGACGACGCGGGACGGGCCGGCGTGCGTAGCGTGTCGGGCGTGCAGGACCGTCCCGTCGTGGAGCACCCCCGTCCGTCGCGCGCCGCGCCGCCGTCCCCTCGCGTGCCCGCGCGGGTCGCCGTGCTCGTCCTCCTGGTCGTCGCGGTCCTCGCGACCGGGGTCCCCGTGGAGCGGGCCGGTGCGGACACGACGCCCGCGCAGGTCGCCCGCGCGCTCGAGCGCTCCTCCGTCTACATCGACCCGGCGCTGGACGGGCAGATCAGCCCCACGGCCACCGGTCGGCTGAAGCGGGCGGTGGAGGCGTCGGGCGAGCGCGTGTTCGTCGCCCTCGTGCCGATCGTCGACGGGGACCGCTACGACGGCCAGGTCCGGACCTTCCTCGCCGCGCTGCGCAGCCGGCTGGCGCGCGACGGCATCGTCGTCGCCGCGGACGGCCGGTACCTGCGCGTCGACGAGCGGCGCGGCGGCCGCCAGGTCCGTCGCCAGGAGGTCCAGGACGCCGAGTCGCTGGCGAACTACGCCGACGAGGGCGGGGAGAGCTACGACCGGCCGCTGCTCGAGCGCGTCGAGCGGTTCCTGGCGAACCTCCGTCAGTCGCCGCAGCGGCTCGCCGCGCGCGTCGCCGCCGACGAGCGCCGGAAGGCCGAGACGTCGAGAGCGTTCCGGCGTCGGGAGCAGGACCGGCGGGCCGGCGCCGACGAGGACGGCGGGTTCCCGCTCCTGGTGGTCGGCCTGCTCGTGGTCGGGCTGGCCGTCGGCGCGGCGCTCGTGCTCCGGCGCCGCCGGGGCGCGACGGCGGTCGACGGGCCGCTCCCGGTGGTGCCGGCCCGGGTCTTCGAGCACGCCCGCGCCGCCCAGCGCGCGGAGCTCCACGAGGACGCCGACGCCGAGCTGCTCGCGCTGGCCACGCTGCTGGACGAGCAGCCCGTGCCGCGCGGCGAGCGGGCGCAGGACGCCTACCAGCGGGCGCTCGACGCCTACACCGCCGCGCGGCGCCGGTCCGTGGAGGACGCCTCGACGGTCGACCTGGTCGGCGTGCTCGTGCTCGTCGACCTGGCGCGCGGCGAGCTCGCCACGGCCGCCGCGCTCGAGGCGGGCGGACGGCCGCCGGCGCGGGTGCCGCTCTGCACCTTCCACCCCCTCCACGGCCGGTCCGCCAGGACGGTGCGCTGGGAGCGCGGACTGCGCGTGCCCGCCTGCGCGGCGTGCTCCGCGGCGGTGCGCTCCGACGGCACCCCCGACGCGTTGCGCGACGGGGACCGGCCCTACTTCGAGGGCGACACCGTGTGGGCCCGGACCGGGTACGGCGCGTTCGCCGACGACCTGGTCGAGCGGGTCTCGCGCGGGGAGTGACGGGCCGGCGCCCGCGCGCCGCCGTCGCGCCGGACGCCCGATCCCACCCCGTCGCCGTGGTGGCGTCGTGCCCCGCGCGGCAACCGATCGCCGGGGGTCCGCCGGACCATGGAGGTCGGCCGGGGACCCCGCGCCGCCGTCGTCACCGTCACGCTGGAGCCCGATGCCCGAAGGTCACACCATCCACCGCCTCGCCCGCGACCACGTGCGGGACCTCGCACGGGAGCCGCTGCAGGTGTCCTCGCCCCAGGGGCGGGCGGTCGAGACGGCCCGGGCGCTCGACGGCCGGTCGTTCGCGAAGATCGACGCCTACGGCAAGCACCTGCTCTACCGGTTCGAGGACGACCTCACGCTGCACGTGCACCTGGGGCTCTTCGGGCGGTTCCGTCGCCAGCACACGCCGCCCGAGGAGCCCAAGGGCGAGAAGCGCCTGCGGATGATCGGCGAGCGCTGGACCGTCGACCTGTCGGGGGCCGTCGCGTGCACGCTGATCGACCCGGAGGAGGAGGCGGCGCTGCTCTCGCGGCTCGGGCCCGACCCGCTGCGCCGGGACGCCGACACGGAGCGGTTCGTCGCCGCCCTGCGCAAGCGCCGGATCCCGATCGGCGCGGCGATCATGGACCAGAAGGTCGTCGCCGGCATCGGCAACGTCTTCCGCGCGGAGGCCCTGCACGTCAACGGGATCGACCCCCGCCTGCCGGCCCGGGAACTGGGCGATGAGCGGGCGATGGTCCTCTGGGGGACCATGGCCAAGATGCTGGCCGACGGCGTCCGGGAGCGGCGCATCGTCACGATCCGCGGCGCGGACGACAAGCCCGTGAGCGCCGGCCGCGCGACGAAGGGCGAGGGGCCGCGCGCCCGCGCCGACCGGGTCCGCCACAGGACGGTCCACGTGTACCGGCGGGAGCACTGCCACGACTGCGACGCCCCCGTGGTCCGGTCGACGATGGCGAGCCGGACGGTCTACGAGTGCCCGGTCTGCCAGCCCGAGGGCTCCGCGGGACCCAGTCCGACCCCGTCGCTCGCCGAGGGCGAGGCGGCCGGCCGGCTGTTCTGAGGCGGGCCGGCGACCCGCCGGCCCACCGCGCCTGCCCGCCTACCAGCCGCGCGTGCCCGGTCCGCCCTTGAACGGGCCGACCAGGTCGTCCGTGATCCAGCCGCCGTAGAAGTCGCCCTCCTGCGCCTGCACCCGCTCCTCGTCGAGGTAGCAGGCCTCCATCCGGCTGGGGTAGACGCTGACGTGGTCGCGCAGGTCGAGGAAGCCCTTCGTCGGCCGCGGGTAGGACCAGCCGGCGCGGGCCGCGGTCGTGCCGCCGGCCGCGAGGTCGTGGTACCGGGCGACGCCCTTCCACTCGCAGTACGAGCTGCCGTCCGCGTCCTGCAGGACCCCGTCGGCGAAGGCGCCGGGCGGGACGTAGACCGTCGGCGGGTGGCTCGTCTCGAGGACCCGCAGTGCGTCGTCCGTGTCGACGATCGTCACGCCGCCGAGCACGATGCGCACCCGCCGGCCGACGGGCTCCAGCCGCGGGGGACGGGGGTAGTCCCAGACGTTCTCGGTCATGCCGGGGGTACGCCCGCGCGGCCCGGCGCGGATGCGGCGGCCGGCCCCCTCGCGTCGGGAAGCCTCGACCCGGTGGGCGGGAGAGGTCCGATGCGGTGGGCGGCGCCCGTCCGGTGGGTGGCCGGCGCCCGCCCGGTGGCCGCGCGGCACCCCGCTCGCTCAGGCGGCGCGCTCGCCCAGGACCATCCGCACGTAGCCCACGGTGCGCCGGGTGTGCTCCGCGATCTGCTCGACGGCGTAGCCCCGCTGGAGCAGCTCGGCGAACCGGGCGGCCTGGCGGCGGCGGCCGTCGCGGCGCTCGCGCAGGTCCGCGACGGAGGACCTGTCGGGCGCCAGCAGCAGCCCGTGGCGGCGCAGCGCGGCCAGCGCCTCGCGCCGCGTCGCGTCGTCGACGCCGGGCAGATCGCCGAGGGCGGCGGCCGACAGGCGCGAGAGGTCCTGCAGCGTCAGGACCCCGTGGCGGTGCAGGGCCCGTGCGGCGTGCTCGGGCAGCACCTCGGACAGGACGATGCGGTCCGCCGCGGGATCCGCCGGCAGGGCCGCGAGCAGGGGCGGCAGCTCGTCGGGCGACGGCGGGCGCTCGCCGGGCAGCGGCGCGAGGCCCGCGAGCTCGGGGCGCTCCTCGGGCACGGCGGCGCGCAGCCGGGTGCCGGCCGCCCGCTCCAGCCCGGCGATCGCGGCGCGCTGCAGGTCGGCCACGGCGATCGGGGCGGCGACGAGCTCGTCCTGCCGGCGGCCGAGGAGCTGCTCCTGCCACTCGAGGTCCCGCGCGCATCGGCGCAGGACGGCGGCGGCCGTCACGGCGTCCTCGTGCTCGCTGCGGTGGAAGACGACCCAGCGGTCGCCGCCGGCCCGGCTGCAGAACCAGTCGAAGCGGTCCGACGTCCGGACACCGCGGGCGCCGAGGGTGGTGACGCTCGCCCGGTGGACGAGGACCTCGCTGGGGCCGATCGCGAGGTGCGTCCAAGGGGCCTGGTCGGGGCAGGCGGAGGAGTCGAACATGCGGTGCCGGGGGCTCGGGACGTGACCGCGGCCGACGGGGACGAACCCGCGGGGACCGCGCTGAGTTCGGAGACCCTAACACGATGGACGGCGAGACGTTCGGGTCACCGAACTCCCGCCCGGGATCACCCTGCGATGCGGAGGGCGCGCTCCTCGACGATCCGCAGCTGGACCTCGGTGAGCGGCAGGTCGGCGCCCTGCTCCAGGAGCCGGACCGCGCGGTCGAGCGTGAGGCCCGAGCCGGTCAGGATCGAGCCGATGAGCGGCGGCGCGCTCGACGAGCAGACCCCGTTGGGGCAGCTCGGATCCGCCGGGTGGTCGTGGTCCTGTGCCATCCATCGAGGGTAGCGCGCGGGGTCCCGGGGCCCGCGGGGCGGCGGCGATGGTCGGCCTGCGCCGTCCCGTCGCCGCCCCGCCCCGCGACCGCACCCGCCCCGCGGCCGGGTCCGGCCCGCGACCGCACCCGCCCCGCGGCCGGGCCCGGCCGGCGACCGACCGGTGCGCGTGGGAGGGTGGGCGTCGCACCGATGACCGACCCGTCCTTCCTCGACCACGCCCGCCTGGCGCGCAAGCACTACGAGCTGCCGTCCTACCAGGCCTTCCTCCGCCGGCTCGGCGGCACGCTCGAGGCGCACCTGCGCGAGCTGATCTCGGCCGCCGGCATCCCGGAGAACCAGTCCGAGGTGGAGTGGCGGATCAAGACGCCGGAGTCGTTCGAGCAGAAGGCGGCGTCTCCGGACCCGGACGACCCGGACCGCCTGCACTACCGCCACCCCGTCGACGACATCAGCGACCAGCTCGCGCTGCGGGTGATCGCGTTCCTGCCCGCCCAGGTCGAGGCCGTCGAGCAGGCGATCGCCGACGACGACGCCCTGCTCGTGCGCGAGGTCCGCAACAAGGGCGTCGACCACACCGACTCGCGGGCGTTCGGGTACCAGAGCGTCCACGTCCTGGTCACCCCGGCGCCGCAGCTCGGGGCGCCCGACCCGCCGAAGGACTACCGGGTGCCGCGCGTGGAGATCCAGCTGCGCACGCAGCTCCAGCACGTCTGGGCCGAGCTCGAGCACGCCTCGCGCTACAAGGGCGCGGCGGGATCGCGGGTGTCGCGCAAGTTCGACCGGGCGGCCGCGCTGATCGAGATGGTCGACGAGCTGCTGCAGGAGATCGACGACGCCGCGGCCGCCGGCGAGCGCCGCGATCCCGCCCCGCCGGTGCCGGCCGTCGACGGCTCGGCCGCCGTCGACGCGCCGGACCGGCTCGTCGGCAACCGGCTCACGGCCCGCGCCATGCGGTCGTTCCTGGCCGAGGCGTTCCCGCAGGCCCCACCCAGCCGCGGCGCGGGGTCGGAGGAGTGGATCCGCCGCCACGCGCTCGAGTCCGGGTTCGACACGGTGGAGGCGCTCCGCGACGCGGTCCGGTCCGTCGACGTCGAGGCGATCGACCGCACCTTCCGCGAGGGCGTCACCTGGGAGCGCAACCAGGTCCGGTGCCTCGACGACGTGCTCCTGGCCGTCGGCGGGGCGGCCTACGTCGCGCTCGCCGAGCGGCTCGTCGACGAGGACGACGCCGCGCAGCGGCAGAAGCGCCCCCGCGTCCTGGGCTGGCGCCTCAAGCGCCTGCGCGAGGCCGGCGTCGTCGGCCCCTGAGCGACCGCCGCGCCCCCGGCTCCCCGGCCCACGGCGCCCGCTAGGGCAGCGGGGTGACCACGGTCCACGGGCGGACCGTCCGGGAGACGACGAGCCCGGCGGCGACGTAGGGGTCGGCCTCGGCGAACGCCTCCGCGACCTCGGGTCCGCCGCGGAACGCCAGGAGGCCCGTCGCGGGCGGGTCGCCGGCGGCGCCGCCGATGACGAGCTCGCCCGCGGCACGGGAGCGCTCGACCGCCTCGAGGTGGGCGGCGCGGTGCGGGGTCCGGCGGTCGAGCATGTCCTCGACGTACTCGTAGGTCAGGAGCTGCAGCGTCTCGGGCATCGCCCGGAGGATGACGGGCGCCGGCGCGACGGGTCCGGTCCGCGGGGATCGTCCGGTCGCCGGGCCCGCGTCCGGGAACGACGACGGCCGCCCCGGAGGGCGGCCGTCGGTGCTGCGGTGGCCGGCGGTGCGGCGCCGGCCGAGCGGCCTAGATGTACTCGCGGAGGTACCGCTCGTAGGTGCGCATGTGGCCCTCCTCGTCCCGCAGGATCTCGATGACCATGTCCTGCGTGGCCCAGTCGACGCCGTCGGTGGCCTCGATGATCCGGGTGTAGTGCGAGATCGCGCCGGACTCGGCGTCGATGACGCCCTTGATCACGGACACGACGTCGGTGGCGTCGTCGAACGGCTGCAGGCCCGAGTCGAAGTCCTTCGGGAAGTCGGCGGAGCCGGGGACCGTGCCGTAGAGGTCCTTGATGCGCTCGGCGAACTTCTTGGCGTGGCCGAGCTCCTCGCCGACGTCGGCGCCGAGGTCGGTGGCGATCTCCTTGGCGCGGATGCCGTCGAGGTTGATCGACTGCTGGAGGTAGTTCGTGACGGTCTCGATCTCCATCCAGTACGCGGTCGTGAGGAGCTCGACGATCTCCTCGCGCTTGGCGGCGTTCTGGTCGGAGAGGATTCCGGCGCTGGCGTGATGCGTGACGGTCATGCGGGTGC
>WLOB01000113.1 GCA_009699505.1 Actinomycetota bacterium
CGCCGAGCGGCGCCCGCCGGCCGCGTCGGCCCCGGCGCGAGACCCGCGACGGGCCGCGGAGCGCGTCAGTCGCCGGCGGGCGTACCGGCGAGGAACGCCCGCAGGACCGACGCGTCCGCCAGCCCGTAGACGACCTGCCCGTCGTCGCGCACGAGCTGCGGCACCCCGGGCAACCCCGTGTCGTGCCACGCCGCCTGCCAGGCCGCGGTGGTGTTCGCGGCGTCGGGTCCAGGATGGAGTGCGTCGAGGCCGGCGCGGTCCGCGAGCCCCCGGAGCACGGCGGGATCCGACAGGTCGGCCCCGACGGTCCAGAGCGCCCGGTACAGGTCCCGCACGAAGGTCCGGCCGGCCCGCGGATCCGCCATGAGCGCCGCGGCGCCCCAGCGGATCGCCTCCGCCGTGCCGGGCTTGCCGGGCGGCGTCTTGATCGCCACCTCGGGCGCCAGCCGGCGGATCGCCGCGACCTCGCCGGCGAGGTCCTCGCCGCCGGGACGCGCGGTGGGCACCATCGGCACCGGCAGCCCCGGCGCGTGCTGCACGCCGCGCCACTCCACGTCGTGCAGCGCCCCGAGCCGGTCGAGCCGCTCCTCCGTGGCGAAGCAGAACGGGCAGTTCGGGTCGGAGTAGAGGACGACGCGCGGCACGCGGCCGGCGCCGTCGGGCGTCGCCGGGCCGGGCCGCGGACTCATGCGGCCACCGGCTCGTGCTCGAGGCAGTCCACCCGCAGCGCCTCCGGCGGCAGCGGCGCGTCGAGCAGCCCGCAGTGGTGGACCGCCTCGGCGGCCCGGGGGTCGGCGCGACGGAAGAAGCGGCACGTCGTGCAGGTGCGGGCGACGGACAGCACCCCGCGCTCGTGGAGGCCGGCGATGACGTCCAGCAGCAGGCCGAGGGCGTCGACCTTCGCCACGACGGGCTGCGCGGCGAGCACCGCGTCGACGTCGGCCGACGCGGCGGCCGACGCACGGGCGACCTCCCGGCCCTCCGGTGTCAGCTCGAGGGTCTGGATCCGCGCGTCGGCGGGGTCGGGGCTCGACGAGACGAGCCCCTTGCGACGCAGCGCCGAGATCGCATCGCTGATGGTCGGCGCGGTCACGTCGAGCTCGGCGGCCAGCCGACCGACGCGCCGGCGGGCCGGGGGCGCCGTCGCGAGGCGGCCCAGGAGCTGCACCTGCACGGGGCTCAGGCCGTGCTCCTTCGCCTGCTGCCAGAGCGCGACCCGGGTCGCGTGGCCCACGCGCTCGAGGGCCCCGGCGAGGCGGGCGTCGAGGTCGCCGGCCGGCCCGGCGCCGGGCGCGGACTCGACGGGGGAGGGTGCGCCGGGGCGCCCGGCCCCGGAGGCATCGTCGCGATCCATAGGAGTCCGAACATAGCGAACCGGAACAATACATAGGACTCCTAATGGCCTGCTACGTTCTGCGGGTCGCCGGGCATCGGGTCCGGCCGAATGGAGGAGCACGAGATGCCGCGTCTGAACGTCGTCGATCCCGACAGGGCCGAGGGTCGGGCCAAGAAGCTGCTGGACCAGGTCCAGGGGGCGCTGGGGGTGACCCCGAACATGATGCGAGCGATGGCGGAGAGCCCGGCCGTCCTGGACGCCTACCTGTCGTTCAGCGGCGCGCTCGGGCGCGGCTCGCTGAGCGCCGCGACCCGGGAGCAGATCGCGCTGCTCGCCGCGGCGGAGAACTCGTGCGGCTACTGCGCCGCGGCGCACACGGTCCTCGGCGGGCGCGCCGGCGTCTCGGACGACGACCTCGCCGCCGCGATCCGCGGCGAGGCGTCCGACCCGCGGACGGCCGCGGCGCTGCGCCTGGCCCGGGCGATCATCGCGGAGCGCGGTTTCGTCTCCGACGGCGACCTCGACGACGCCCGCGCGGCCGGCCTGGGCGACGGCGACATCGGCGAGGTCGTCGGCAACGTCGCGCTCAACGTGTTCACGAACTACTTCAACTCGGTCGGCCGCACCGAGCTGGACTTCCCGGCCGTCGAGGTGCCGGCGGCCTGAGGGCCGGGGCCGCCCGGGGGACGATCGTCCCCCGGGGCGGCCGGTCCCCGTCCGCGTCCGCCCCGCGCGAGACCCTCCGCGCGCGCCTAGGCCCGCACCTCGGTCACGCAGACGAACAGGTCGTCCGGGTCCTGGAAGTACGCGTAGCGCCAGGTCGCGCCGCCGCCGAGGTCGATCTCCTGGGGCTCGCCGCGCAGCGCGACGCCCAGGGAGTCCAGGTGCGCGAGCGCGAGGTCGAGGTTGCGGGCGCCGATCGCGAACTCGAACGGGCCGACGTGGCCCCACTCGCCGCGCATGTCGGGCGAGGGCGGGGTGTGCTGGACGGGCTCGAGGCCGCCGCCGTGCGGGTTGGTCAGCAGCATCATGCGCTGGCTCGGCGGGGTCCGCGGCGCGAACCAGTGGTCCATGGACTCGAGGACGCCGTCCGTCTCGAAGAGCTGGCCGGTGAAGCCGAGCTCGCGGTAGAAGGCGCGCGAGCGCTCGATGTCCGCCACGCCGAACGCGACGTGGTTGACGCCCTGGAAGCCGGGCTCCGCGGGCCAGCCCTGCTGGAGGTCGGCCCAGTCGATCATCTCGATCTTCGCGCCGTCCGGATCGCCGACGTAGGACATGGAGCAGCGCGTGTCGAGCGGGGGCACGAGCGACTCGTCGGGCTCCATGAGGCTCGTGGCGCCGACCTCGTCGAGCATCCGGCGGTACATCGCCGGCTGGTCCTTGACGTGCAGGCAGACCTCGCAGATCCCGAGCTCGCCCCACGCCAGGCCCTCCGGCGTGGGCGGCGGAGTGCGGTCCGTGCGATGGACGAGCTTGATCGACGCGGGCCCGAGCTCCGTCGCGTTCGCGCTGCGCAGGAGCACCACGCGCGCGGAGACCCCGTCGGTCCCGGCCACGTCCTCCAGGCCGGGGAGGGAACCGGTGTGGTCGAAGGCGACCTCGGTGAAGCCGATCCGCCCGTAGAACGCGAGGGAGCGCTCCATGTCGGAGACGCCGACCCCGATGTGGTCGACGCCGATCAGCGTCCCGTGCGTGCGCGTGGTGGCCATGGGTGTGCTCCGTCTGGGAGGGCCGCGACGGGGGTCGGGCCGGGTGGTCGACCCCCGCACGCGGGGCGCGGGGCCGTGCCGGCGACGCGCGCGAGGGGTCCCTGCAGTCTCGCGCTCCCGGCCGAGGACCGGGAGCTGGCGCGATGCTCGCATGCCGCGCATCTGAACGCAATGCGCACGTGTCCAAACCGAGATGCTCGCATTGCGTACAACTGTGCGCTTGACGAGCGGACCTAGGTCACATAGATTCGCCGCAATGGTCCGAGAGCTCCACACCGCCCCCGTCCCGTCCGGGGTGTCGCGATGACCCTCCGCATCGGCGCGAAGGTGCCCAACTCCGGCCCGGTCCCGATGCAGGCCGGCATCGCCGAGACCGCCGCGGCCCTCGAGGACGCCGGCTTCGAGTCCCTGTGGGTCTCCGACCACGTCGTGCTCCCGCGCACGATCGAGTCGCACTACCCCTTCGCCGCGGACGGCAAGGCCACGTGGGCGACCGACAGCCCCTACTTCGAGGCGATCATCGCGCTGGCCATGATGGCGGTCGCGACGAAGCGCGCGACGCTCGGCACGGCCGTCCTCGTCCTCCCGCTGCGCAACCCGGTGATGCTCGCGAAGCAGGCCGCGACCATCGACCTGCTCTCGGGCGGCCGTCTGGCCCTGGGCGTCGGCGCCGGTTGGCTCAAGGAGGAGTTCGACGCGCTCGGCGTGCCGTTCGAGAAGCGCGGCGGACGGATGGCCGAATGGATCGGCCTCATGCGCGAGTGCTGGACCGGCACGCCGGCCGCGCACGCGACGGAGCGCTACGAGCTCGCCGCCGACACCCTCGTCCTGCCGGCGCTGCAGCGTCCCGTGCCGCTCCTGATCGGCGGGCACTCGCCCATCGCGCTCAAGCGCGCCGGTCGTCTCGGCGACGGCTGGCTCGCCCAGCAGGACGCGGACGGCCTCGACCCGTCCGAGATCGTCGCCGCGCGGGAGACCATGCGCGCCGCGGCGACCGAGGCCGGCAAGGACCCCGAGGCCCTGCGGATCGTGCTGCGCATCGTCGGCTCGGCCGGCCGCTGCGATCTCGTCGCGGAGCGCCTGCCCGAGCTGATCGCCGCGGGCGTGGGCGAGATCATCGTCGACGTCGTGCGCGACGACGGCGACCCGCGGGCCGACCACGACCTCCTCCGCCACGCGGTGACCGTCTCCGCATGACGGGCGGCGCCGTCATCCCCGCCGTCCTGGACGGCCGTCGCGCGTTGGTCACCGGCGGCGCGCGCGGCATCGGTGCCGCCGCCGCCCGGCGCCTCGCCGCGGCCGGTGCGACGGGCGTCGTGCTCGACCTCGCCGACGGCCTCGACGCGGGCGGCCTGCCGCCGCGCTGGAGCGCCCTGCCCGTCGACGTCACCGACGAGTCGTCCGTGGCCTCCGCGGTGGCGTCCGCCGTCGACCTGCTCGGCGGGCTCGACGTCGTCGTCGCCGCGGCGGGGATCGTGCCGGCGTGGACGTCGACCCACGACACCGACCTGGACGACTTCGACCGCGTGCTGGCCGTGAACGCCCGCGGGGTCGCGGCGACGCTGAAGCACGTCGCCCCGCACCTGGGCCCGGGCGCCGCCGTCGTGGCGGTCGCCTCCCTGAACTCCTGGCGCGGCGACGCCAACCTCACGAGCTACGCCGCCAGCAAGCACGCCGTGCTGGGCATCGTCCGCTCCGCGGCGCTCTCGCTCGGGCCCGCGGGCGTGCGCGTCAACGCCGTCGCGCCCGGACCGATCGCCACGGAGGCCCTGCGCGCCCGCATGGCCGCGCGCGCCGACGCGACGGGGATGTCGGTCGAGGAGGCCGTCGCCGCCGCAGGCCGCGGCACCGCCCTGGGCCGGATCGCCACCCAGGACGAGGTCGCCGACGCGATCCTCTTCCTCGCCTCCGGCATGGCCGGCGGCATCACGGGCCACCTGCTCCCGGTCGACGGCGGGATCGGCGCATGAGCGTCCTGCACCCCGGCGCCCTCCGGGGCCGCACCGTCCTGGTCACCGGCGCCTCCCGCGGCATCGGGGCCGCCACCGCGCTCGCGCTCGGCGCCGCGGGCGCGCACGTCGCCGCGCACTGGCGCACGTCGGAGTCCGACGCGGCGACCGCCCTGGCCGCCGTCCCGGCCGACCGCCTCGAGCTCCTGCACGCCGACCTCGAGCAGCCGGGGGCGGCCCGCGGCCTCTGGCGCTCCGCGGTCGCCTGGCGGGACCGGGTCGACGTGCTCGTCGTGAACGCCGCGGCGCTGCCCGAGACGCCGATGGACGGCGACGACGCGGCGTGGGACGCCGGCTGGGAGCAGGCGATGCGCGTCAACGTGCTGGAGCCCGCCGCGCTGATCCGCGAGGCCGTCGGCCACTTCCTCCAGCACGGCGGCGGGACGATCGTCGTCCTCTCGAGCTGGGCCGCGCAGCAGGGCTCGCGCCTGCCGGAGCTCACGGCCTACGCCGCCTCCAAGGCCGCGATCCGCAGCCTCGCCCAGACCGTCGCCCGCACCCACGCCCGCGACGGCATCCGCGTCCACGTCGTCGCCCCCGGCGTCGTCCGCACGGAGATGGCCGCCGCCTCCGACGCCGGCCGCGGCGGGGCCGACGCCGTCGACGCCGGCCTGGCCATGGGCCGCCGCGTCGAGCCCTCCGAGGTCGCCGACCTCATCGCCTTCCTCGCCACGGACGCGGCCCCGAGCCTCACCGGCGGCACCATCGACCTGAACGGAGCGTCCTATGTGCGCTGACCCACGACCCACCGCGCTCGTGACGGGCGGCGCCCGCGGCATCGGCCGCGGCATCGCGACCGTCCTGGCCCGCCGCGGCGACCACGTCGTCGTCGCCGACCTGCAGGACGAGCTCGCCGCCACCACCGCCGCCGAGCTCCGCGACGCCGGGCTCAGCGCGAGCAGCGTGGCGATCGACGTCTCCGACGTCGAGGCCGCCGCCGCCGTCCTGGCCGCGATCGACGCGGAGACCCCGCTGACCACGGTCGTCAACAACGCGGCGCTCGCGTTCTCCGCCCCGATCGGCGAGGTCACGCCCGCCGCCTACGACCGGCTGATGGACGTCAACGTGCGCGGCACCTTCTTCCTCGTCCAGGCCGCCCTGCGCGCCATGGTCCCGCGGGGGACGGGCAGCGTCGTCAACGTCTGCTCGACCTCGTCCTTCACCGCGTCGACCACCGACATGACCGTCTACGACACGTCGAAGGCGGCGGTCCGGATGATCACCCAGGCGGCGGCGAAGGAGGTCGCGAGGTCCGGCGTCCGCGTCAACGGCGTGGCACCGGGGACGCTCGAGACCGAGCTGACCCGGCCCCTCCTCACCCAGGAGGGGTTCGCCTCGCTGGCGGAGTCGAAGATCCCCGTCGGGCGGCTCGGCCGTCCCGAGGAGATCGGCGACGCCGTCGCGTTCCTGTCCTCCGACGCCGCGTCCTACGTCACCGGCCACGTCCTCGTCGTCGACGGCGGCTGGCTGGCCTGAGCCGGACCCCCGGCCCGCGCCCCCATCCCAGAACCCTTCGGACCTCCCCGAATGAGAGCAGCCACCACCGTGCCTCCCACCCAGCACGACAGCCCCGAGACGGCCGGCGCCCACGCGCCCCGGCCGGCCGGGCAGCCCGTCGTCGAGCTCCGCCAGATCCGCAAGTCCTTCGGGGACCTCGAGGTCCTCAAGGGCATCGACCTCGAGGTGCACAAGGGCGAGCACGTCGTCGTCTTCGGGCCCTCCGGCTCGGGGAAGTCGACCGTCCTGCGGAGCATCAACCTGCTCGAGCCGCCGACCTCCGGGTCGCTGAAGGTCGCCGGCGTGGAGTACGGCCCCGGCCTGCCCGGCGAGAGCGGCGTGAAGAAAGGCAAGCCGCTGGACCTGCGGCGGTCCGTCGGCATGGTCTTCCAGTCGTTCAACCTCTTCCCGCACCTCACCGCGCTCGAGAACGTCTGCCTGCCGCTGCGCTCCGTGCGCGGCGTGAAGCGCGACGAGGCCGAGCAGCGCTCCGCGGACGCCCTGCGGCGCGTCGGCCTGCTGCCGCGCGCCGCCCACTTCCCCGGCCAGCTCTCGGGCGGCCAGCAGCAGCGCGTGGCGATCGCCCGCGCCCTGACGCTCGACCCCGAGGTCCTGCTCTTCGACGAGCCGACCTCGGCGCTGGACCCCGAGCTCGTCGGCGAGGTCCTCTCGACGATGCGCGAGGTCGCGGAGCTCGGGATGACGATGGTCATCGTCACGCACGAGCTCGGCTTCGCCCGCGAGATCGGCGACCTCAACGTGTTCATGGAGGACGGCGTGGTGGTCGAGACCGGCCCCCGCGGCTTCTTCGACGAATGCCACAACCCCCGCACCCAGAAGTTCATCTCGGCGGTCCTCTGATGTCGCTCTCCTCGCTCCCCACCGCCGCCGCCGAGTACGACTGGGGGATCGTCTGGGACAACCGGTCGATGCTCCTCAACGGCCTCGTCACGGCGCTCGAGGTCTCCGCCGTCGCGCTGATCATCTCGATGGTCTTCGGCATGGCCCTGGCCCTGATCCGCCTCGGCCGGGCGCCGTTCTCCTGGATCGCCGCGATCTACATCAACGTCTTCCGCGGGGTCCCGGCGCTCGTCAGCGTCATCTGGGTCTACTTCGGCCTGGCGCTCGTCCTGGACATCAGCTTCTCGGTCTTCCAGGCCGGCGTGATCGCGCTCTCGCTGCTCTACAGCGCGTTCCTGGCGGAGATCTTCCGCTCGGCGCTCAACGCGATCCCGAAGGGCCAGAAGGAGGCCGGCCTCGCGCTCGGCATGAAGCCGGTCCGGATCTTCTTCTCGATCACCCTGCCGCAGGCGACGAAGATCGCCCTCCCGAACGTCGGCAACATGTTCATCGGGATGGTGAAGGACACGTCGACCTTCACGGTCATCGGCCTGCTCGAGGTCGTCCGCGTCACCCAGAACCTGGTCGCGGAGACGTTCCAGCCCTTCGTCCTCTACACCGCCGCGGCCGCGCTCTACGTCTTCGTGGCGTTCGTCCTCGACTTCCTCTTCCGGCTCGCCGAGCGCACGCTCGACACCCCGCCGAACGGCGCGCTGTCCCGCGGTCTCCGCGGACGCAAGCAGCGCCGGATCCAAGCCCTCATCGACGCCCAGCCGTCCGTTCGGCCGAGCACCGCGACGTGAGCTCCGGCTCCCGCGCGCCCCACCCCACCCAAGGAGTCCCCATGACCACGAACTCACGCCTTCGCCGACGCGTCCGCCGGGCCGGCACCACCGCCGCCACGATCGCCGCGGCGCTGACCCTCGCCGCCTGCGGCTCGTCCTCCGAGGACGACTCGGGCTCCGCCAACGCGGCGGGCTCCGGGGCCACCGCGGACCTCGGGCTGAACACGCCGGGCACGCTGACGGTCGGCATGAACCTCCAGTTCGAGCCGGAGATGTACCTCAAGGACGGCAAGCCCGCCGGCTACGACGTCGACCTGCTGAACGCGCTGGCCAAGGACCTCGGCCTGAAGCTCAAGATCGAGAACCTCGACTTCAACGGCCTGATCCCGGGCCTGCAGGCGAAGAAGTTCGACATGGTCTCCGTCGGCCTCTCGCCGACCCCCGAGCGCAAGAACGCGATCGACTTCTCCCGCGGCTACGTCCCGTACGCCCTGGTCGTCGCGACGGCCGAGGGCGACACGACCCCCGGCACGGTCGAGGCGTTCGACACGTCCGACACGACGTTCACGGCCCTGCAGGGCTCCACGGGCGAGACGCTCGCGAAGAAGACGTTCCCGAAGGCGAAGGTCACCGGCTTCTCCGAGCAGAACGCCGCCCTGCTGCAGGTCGCGACGAAGCGCGCGAAGGCCAGCGTGCTCGAGGACTACATCCTCGCCCGGTACCAGAAGGCCAACCCGGACCAGATCAAGAAGGCGGACTTCCCGAAGCCGCTCGACGTCCAGTACGGCTCCTACGGCGTGCAGAAGGGCAACTCCGCCCTCGTCAAGCGCCTCGACACGTTCCTCTGCAAGGCGCAGAACGACGGCACGCTCGCCTCGATCTACAAGAAGAACTTCCAGGTCGCGGAGTTCCCCGACATGCCGTCCGGCTGCTGATCCCGAGGTGACGATGCGCGACGAAGAGCACCACGACGTCCTCGTCGTCGGCGGGGGTCCGGCCGGTCTGGCCGCGGCCCGCGCCGCGGCGGAGGCGGGGCTCGACGTCGCGCTCGTCGACGAGCGCGCGACCCTGGGCGGGCAGATCTGGAAGCAGCCCGGCCCGGGGTTCGTCGTCCGCGACCCGGAGGCCATGGGGCACGACTACCTGGACGGCCGCGCGGCGATCGACGCGCTGGAGGCCACCGGCGCGACCGTGCACCTGCGCACGAGCGTCGTGGCGATCGAGCAGGACCGCGTCGTCCTCGTGGAGGACGGCGCCCCCGCCCGCGCGGTGCGGGCGTCCAAGCTCGTCCTCTGCCCCGGCGCCCACGACCGTCCCGTCGTCTTCCCGGGCTGGACCCTGCCGGGCGTCATGACCGCCGGCGGGATGCAGACCGTCATCAAGACGCAGCGGGTGCTGCCCGGCGAGCGGATCCTCTTCGCCGGCGCCGGACCCGTCGCGCTCGCCTTCCCCGCGCAGCTCGCGGGCTACGGCGCCAACATCGTCGAGGTCCTCGACGCCGGCCCCTTCCCGCGGGCCGCCGACGTCCTCGCGATCGCCCGCGCGCGCCGCGGCAACCGCACCCTCCTGACCGACGCCTACCGCTACCGGACGGGCCTCCTCAAGCACCGGATCCCGCTGCGCTACGGCCGCATCGTCGTGCGCGCCGAGGGGACCGACCGCGTCGAGCGCGTCGTCCACGCAGCCGTCGACACCGACTGGCAGGTCGTGCCGGGCACGGAGCAGACCGTCGAGGTCGACACCCTCTGCGTCGGCTACGGCTTCATCCCGTCCATGGAGCTCCTGCGCCTGGCCGGCTGCGAGCTCGGCTACGACGAGCACCTCGGCGGCCCGGTCGTCGTGGTCGACGACGGGCTGCGCACGACCGTGCCCGACGTCTTCGCCGCGGGCGACGGCACGGGCGTCGAGGGCGCCGCCGTCGCCGTGGAGGAGGGCCGCATCGCCGGCCTCACCGCCGCGCTGGACCTCGGGGCCCTGACCACGGAGCAGGCCGCGGCCGCGCTGCGCGGCCCGCGCCGTCGCGTGGCGCAGCGGCGCGACCTCGGCCGCGCGCTGGGGCGGATGCACCACGTCGGCGGCGGCGTCTACGACCTGCCGGACGAGGACACCGTCGTCTGCCGCTGCGAGGAGGTCCGCCGCTCGCAGCTCGACGCGATCGTCGAGACCACGGCCGACATCAACGTCGTCAAGGGCATGACCCGTGCGGGCATGGGCTTCTGCCAGGGCCGCAACTGCCAGCGCCAGGTCGCCGCGATGATCACCCGGCGCCACGGCGTGCCCATGACCTCGTCCTCCTTCGCGACCCCGCGCATGCCCGCGCGGCCGACCTCGATCGCGAGCATCGCCGACGAGACCGTGACCGGGAAGACCCTCTTCACCCGCACCGACGCCGACGCCGACGTGCCGGCGGGGGAGCTCTCGGATGTCTGAGCACGGGGCCGGGACGCCGGAGGAGCCGCGGACGGCCGGCGGGTCGATGTCCGCCACGGGGTCGCGGACCGCTGACCCGGCGGGACCGGCCGACGAGCCGCGGACGGCCGGGCACTGTGTCGCCGGAGCCGCAGCCGACGCCGGCGTGCCGGTCGCCGCGGGGGAGGACCACGGCCTCGCCGAGGGGCAGGTCCTGCCGACGTGGCTCTCGCGGGACCGCACGAGCGGGCCGCTGCCCGCGCAGACGGACGTCGTCGTGGTCGGCGGCGGCATCGCCGGCACCGCCCTGGCGTACTACCTGGCGAAGGCCGGGACCGAGGTCCTGCTGCTGGACCGCGCGGACCTCAACCGGGAGGCGTCGGGCACGAA
>WLOB01000114.1 GCA_009699505.1 Actinomycetota bacterium
CCACGACGACGTCGCCCGTCGCGTCGCGGATCGCGTCCACCGTGGCCTCGCGGTCGTCGGGCACGGCCACCGTCTCCGCGACCTCGGCGCCCCAGGCGCGCACGAGCGCGGGGACGACGACCCCGTTGACGTCGTGGACGGCACCGGGCGGCAGCTCGGCGTCGGGACCCGCACCGCGGATCACCTCGTCGCCGGTGTGCAGGACGGAGACCCGGGGGCGCCGGCGGACCGGCACGTGGGTGAACCCGGCGCCCGACAGCGGCGCGAGGTGCTGGACCCCCAGCCGCGTGCCCGTCGCGACGACGAGACCGCCGGCGGCCAGGTCGGTCCCGGCGGCCCGGACGAACGCGCCCTCGGCCGGGGCTGCGGCGAAGCGGGCGCGCCCGTCCTCCTCGACGACCTCCTCGTACGGGACGACCGCGTCGGCGCCGGCGGGGACCACGGCCCCCGTCGCGATGCGGATGACCCGGCCCGGCAGGAGCGGCCGGTCGGCGGGCTCGCCGGCGCGCGACTCCGCGGCGACGGGCAGCGCCACGGGCGCCGCGTCCGTCGCGCCGGCGAGGTCGGCGGCGCGGACGGCGAACCCGTCCATCGCGGAGCTCGCGAAGGACGGCAGGGCCCGGCGGGCGACGACGTCGACCGCGACGGTGCGGCCGACGGCGTCGCCGAGCGGGACGTCCTCGGCGGGCAGCGCGATCGTCGCCCCGAGGCGGCGGGCGAGGGCGATCGCCTCGTCGAGCGGGGTCAGGGTCGGGGCGTCGGCGGGCACGAGCGGGGTCAGCCGCCGATGGCGCTCATCGGGCGGTCCGGCGGGCGGAAGCCCGGCTTGTGCATCTCGTGGCCCCACTGCTTGCCCGCCACCGCGGTGCGGATCATGCGGACGAGCTCCTCGTCCGTCGAGCCGTCGCGCAGCGCTGTGCGCAGGTCCGTCTCGTCGTGGGAGAAGAGGCAGGTGCGCAGCTGGCCGTCGGCCGTGAGCCGCAGGCGGTCGCAGTCGCCGCAGAACGACTCCGTGACGGACGAGATGAAGCCGACCTCGCCGCCGCCGTCGCGGAAGCGGAAGACCCGGGCGGTCGACGACGGGGCCCGCTCGAGCGCGTCGACGGGCCAGCGCTCGTGGATCAGCGCGCGGACCTCTTCCCCCGTGAGGACGTGGTCCTCGGTCCAGTCGCCCGAGGCGTCGAGCGGCATGACCTCGATGAACCGCAGCTGCAGCCCGCGCTCACGCGCGAAGCCGACGAGGTCGACGCACTCGTGCTCCGTGATGCCCTTGAGCGCCACGGCGTTCAGCTTGACCCCGACGTCGTGGCGGTCGAGGGCCTCGAGCCCGCGCAGGACGGCGGGCAGCACGTCGCGACGGGTCAGCTCGGCGAAGCGCGCCGGGTTGGCCGAGTCGATCGACACGTTGAAGCGGTCGACGCCCGCGGCGACGAGCGCGTCGGCGTGGCGGGAGAGCAGCACGCCGTTCGTGGTCATCGAGATCTCCTCGATGCCGGGCACCGCGTCGATCCGCTCGATCAGCGCCGGGAGGTGCGCGCGGGCCAGCGGCTCCCCGCCGGTGATCCGCACGGTGCGGACGCCCAGGCCGGCGAGGACCTCGACGAGCCGGACGGTCTCGTCGTCGTCGAGGCGCTCGTCCTTGGGCAGCCACTGGATGCCGGACTCCGGCAGGCAGTAGGTGCAGCGCAGGTTGCAGACGTCCGTGACCGACACGCGCAGGTCGCGCACGACGCGGCCGAAGCCGTCCTGCAGCGGCGCGACGGTGGTCGCGTCGGGGTGCGTGGCCGTCGCGGCGGGGGCGGCGACGGGCGGGGCGGCACGGACGGGGGACCGGGCGCCGGTGGTGTCCGGGGTCACACGACCGAGTGTACGCAGGCGGCCTCAGCGCCCCGTGGGGTCCCCGGTCCCCGGTCCGGCGCGATCGTCGGCGGCCGCCCCGTGCGCCGGGGGCGGATCGTCGGCGGCGAGGAGGTACGCGACGTCGGTCTCCCACCGCCACGGGTCGGGCTCCTCGAACGGCCCGATCCGGAAGTGCTCGATCGCGCCGCGGTACGCCGTGCCGTCCGGGGCCGGGGTCCGGTCGATGCGCAGGCCCTCGTCGGCCGCCCAGCCCAGCACGATCCGGTGCAGCGCCGCCAGACCGGAGTAGCCGCCCCGGTGCAGCGCGACGACCCAGCGGCCCGCGGGCAGCTCGTCGGCGAGGAGCCGCCCGTCGACCCCGGGAGCCGCGGCCTCGAGCGGGACGCACGCCTCGAAGCTCGCGGGCGGCGGCCCCTCCTCCGGGATCCGCCGCTCGTCGACGACGCGGTAGCGCACGACCGGCCCGCCCGCGGGCCGGAGCCCGTGCCGGACCACCCACCCGAAGGTGGCGGGGACGGCCTCGTCCATCGCCGCCCGGAAGCCCGCCTCGTCCGTGGCGCGGGCCGGGATGCCGACGTAGGGCCGTGCCGGACGCCGCTCGACGCGTGGCTGGTGGTGGCGGCGCAGCCCGTCCCGTGTCATGCCGGAGGGACCGTCGGGGCCGACCGGACTCATCGGTCCGGCGACCGGACGCCGGGACGGCGTGGTGCGACGGGGCGCCGCACGCACGTCCGACCGGCGCCTCCCGCGCGTCCTCGCCCGGGCGCCGGGCCTCCCCACCGGCTCCCGACCACGTCGACCGATCTAGGATCCACCGCATGCAGAGCTCCCGTCGTCGCCTGGCCCTGGCGGCCACCACCGGCGTCCTCGTCGTCTCCGGCGCGGGCGTCGCCCTCGCCGACGGGCGCTGCGGCGCCGCGAGCTGCCGGTCGGACGTGAGCGTCTCCGGCTTCGCGGAACCACAGCCCGTGAAGGTCGGCGAGACGAGCCGCCTGAAGTTCAACATCCGCAACAACGGCCCGGACGGCACGGAGAGCACCGAGCTCAAGACGACGATCCCCGACGGCCTGCGGATCAGCCGCACGCTGACCTACGGCGGGCCCCAGTGCTCGCAGTCCGGCCAGTTCGTCGAGTGCAAGCTCGGCGCGTTCGCGGCGTTCCAGAACATGACGGTGCAGGTCGACGTCGTCGGCACGCGCGCCCAGACCTTCACGATCCCGGCCAACGTCTACGGCTACGGCAGCGAGGACCCCAACGGCGGCAACGGGCAGGTCAACGTCTCCCTCGGCGTGCTCTCGAAGAGCGGGTCGGCCAGCTCGAACGCCGGCGGCAGGCTCACGGTGAAGGACCCGCAGCGGGTGCTGCGGTCGGGCGGGGTGAAGGTGCGCGTCCTGACCTACGCGTCGGGCACGATGCGCGTCCGCGGCCGCGTCTACATCGGCCGGGGCTACGTCGACCTGTCGAAGGTCGTCCAGGGCGTGCGCTCCGGCGAGACGAAGGACGTGTTCCTCGGCACGACGCCGACCGTGCTGCGGAGGATCCGCGCGGGCCTCCGCGGCGGCAAGCGCCTGCGCACGAGGATCAGCGGCTCCGTCGGCAGCCGCAAGATGGCGACGGAGATCCACCTGCGCCGCTGAGCCGGGCCTGCCGCCCTCGACGGTCGAGGGCGCGACCGGACTCTCCCGGCGGCCGCCACGCGGCTCGTCGGCCGGGCGCCGCCCGGGGCCCGGCCTCAAGGCGCCAGGAAGCCGCCGGCGCGCAGCTGGCCCGCGCAGGTGCCCGACTGCAGGTCCTGCAGGAGCGCCGCGGCGTCCGCGGCGTGCTCCGACCTCCGCGAGACCGCGGCGGTGTAGGTCACCTCGGGCCCGAGCGCGGCGGGCACCGGCAGCGCCGCGAGCGCGCCGCGGGTGGCCTCGACGTCCGTCGCGTGCACGATCGCCGCGTCGAGCCGGCCGGCCCGCACGTCGCCCACGAGGCGTCGCGCGTCCGGGGCCTGGGTCCGGACGCGGGCGAGCACCGCCTCGCGCTCGACCGACCCGAGCTTCTCCAGCGCGGTCGTCGTGGTCTGCCCGAGGGCGCCCGAGCCGTCGCCGATGCCGATGAGCGCCTCGCTCTCCCCCGACGTCAGGTCGGCGAAGTCGCGCACCTCGGCGTCGTCCGCGGGCACCGCCAGGACGAGGGTGTCGCGCGCGAAGATCTGCGGGGACTCGACGACGTCGTCGTCCGCGAGCTTCTGGGGCAGCAGGCTGTCGTCGGCGGCCACGAGGTCACCGCGGCCGGCGCGCAGCCGCGACTCGATCTCGGCGGGGCTGCCCAGCTCGACGCGGACCTCGGCGGGGGCGTACTCCTTCGTGCACTCCGTGAGCGGCACGCCGAGGGTCCGGGAGACCTGCAGGACGAGCGTCGGGTGCCCGTCGACCACCAGCGGCGGGCGCGAGGTCTCCTCGTCGGACCCGCAGGCGGTCACGCCGAGGGCGGCGGCCGACAGGAGGGTCGCGGCGATCCGGCGGCGCAGGAGGACGCTCACGCGACCGCCCCCCGCTCGACCATGACCGACGTGGACTTGACCGTCGCCGTGGCCGGCATGCCGGCGACGAGGCCGAGCTCGTCGACCGCGTCCCGGGTGATGACGGAGGTGATGCGGTGCGGGCCCGCCTCGATCTCGACGACCGCCATGACGCCGTCGACCTCGACGGACAGCACGGTCCCCGGGAAGCGGTTGCGCGCGGAGAGGCCCGCGCCGGTCCGGTGCCGGTCCGGGGAGGTGCTGAGGCGGGCGACCTCGTCGCGCGAGACGCGGCGGCGGTTGCGGCCGTCGCGCGTGGTGACCAGGCGCCCCGACGCGTCCCACCGCCGGAGGGTGTCGGCGCTCACGCCCAGGGCCTTCGCCGCGTCGCCCAGGGAGAGGTCCTCGCTCATGCAGGGCGGAGGGTTGCATAGGCACCGCCGCTTCGCACCACGAGTTCCGCCCCGGCGGCCGTCGACGGACGGGCGTCCGAGCCGGCGCGGGGCGTCGGTGCCCCCGGACGGGGTCCGCGGGCCGCCGCCCGGCGTCCCGCCGGCGCCGTCCGACCGCTCCGGCCGCCCGGCGCGCGTCGCCCGGATCAGACCGCGGGGGCCGCGACCTCCCGGGGCGGGACCATCGGGGCGCGGCCGTGCTCCGCGGCGACGATCGCGTCGTTGACCATCGCCGCCGCGAGGGAGCCCTGCGCGATCGCCGCCGCGACCTGCGGGGCCATGGCGCTCACGTCCCCCGCGGCGAAGAGGCCCGGGACCACCGTCCGGCAGAAGGGGTCGGCATCCACGGTCCCCCGCTCCGTCAGCGTCGCCCCGAGGCCGGTCGCCACGTCGTCGCGCAGCCCGAGCGGCGCGACGACCATGATCCCGTCGCGCTCGAGCTCCGCGCCGTCGGCGAACCGGACCGCCCGCAGCGCGTCGCCCTCGCGCTCCAGCGCCGCGACGGGCCGCTCGTCGACCCGCACGCCGGCCCGCTCGAGCGCGCGCAGCTCGTCGGCGTCGAGCCCGGCGGGGCCGTCCGTCAGGAGGACGACGTCGTCGCTCCAGCCGCGCAGGAGCAGCGCGCGGTGGGTCGCCGCCTCCGGACCGAGCACGGCGAGCCGGCCGTCGCGGGCCTCCCAGCCGTGGCAGTAGGGGCAGTGGAACGCCGCGCCGCCCCAGAGCTCCGCCAGGCCGGGGAGCTCCGGCAGGCGGTAGCGCATGCCGACGGCCAGGACGACGTGCCCGGCGGCCACCCGCTCCCCGTCCTGCAGGGTCAGGGCGAAGCCGTCGCCGTCGCGCTCGCCGGCGACGACCCGCGCGTCCCGGACCGTCACGGTCCCGTAGGCGGCCAGCTCGGCGCGGCCGCGGGCGTAGAGCTCCGCCGGCGGCAGGCCGTCGTGGCCGAGCAGGCCGCCGATGCCGTGGGCGGCCAGGTTGCTCTGCTCCCCGGCGTCGAGGAGGAGGACGCGGCGTCGTGCCCGCCCGAGCACGAGCGCCGCGCTGAGGCCGGCGGCGCCACCGCCGACGATCACGCAGGGCCAGGTCGTCGTCTCGCTCATCGGATCGATGGTGCGCGCCGCCGACCCATGTGGCAACCTCCCGTGCCATGTCGGCAAGAACTCCCGCCGAAGGGCCGATCGATGGGACCGAGTCCCGCGAGGACGTGCAGTCCCGCGTGCGCTCCCGCCTGCGCGCCCTGCGGGCGGACCGCGGCCTGACGCTCGCGGAGGCGGCGGGCGCCGCCGGCATGGACCCGTCCTCGTGGAGCCGCCTGGAGTCGGGCGCGCGGCGGCTGACGCTCGACCACCTGCCGGTCCTCGCGCGCGCCCTCGGCGTCACGGTGGACGACCTGCTCGAGGTGCGGGTCGCCCCCGATCCGCGCGTGGCGGCGACGCCGACGACCCGCGACGGGATGACGTTCTGGCCGCTGAACCACCACCCCACGGGCTCCGGGCACCACGCGTTCAAGATCCGGCTGCCGAGCGACCGGCGCGAGCCGATGCCCCGCGAGCACGAGGGCCACGACTGGCTCTACGTCCTCTCGGGACGCCTCCGGCTGCTGCTGGGCGAGGAGGAGTTCGTGCTGCGCCCGGGCGAGGCGGCCGAGTTCGACACCCGCACGCCGCACTGGATCGGCGTCGTCGACGAGCCGGTCGAGCTCATCGGGCTGTTCGGTCCGAGCGGCGAGAAGGTCCACCTGCGCGGCTAGGAAGCTGGGACCGCTTCTCGCGGCGGGCGGTGCCACGCTCCTCCCATGAGCGGGCCGGGGGCACACGAGCGCGACCACGCCGGACACGGCCACGACCACGCGGCCCCGGCGCACGACCACGCGGCGCACGCGCACGCCCGTCCGGGCGTCGCCGCCGGCGGGTCCCGCGCGCACGACCACGGCGGGCACGGGGACCACGGGCACGTCCACGGGGTCTCCGCCGACGCGAACGTCCCGAAGCTCGCGCTCGCCCTGGCGCTGATCCTCGGCTTCATGACGGTCGAGGTGATCGTCGCGCTGATCTCGGGGTCGCTCGCGCTGCTCTCCGACGCGGCGCACATGCTGACCGACGCGGCCGCGATCGCGCTGTCGCTCGTCGCCGCGCGGCTGGCCCGCCGGCCGGCGAAGGGCGCGATGACCTTCGGCCTCAAGCGCGTCGAGATCCTCTCGGCGCAGGCCAACGGCGTCACGCTGCTCGTCCTCGCGGTGATCATCGCGATCGAGGGCGTGCGCCGGCTCTTCGACCCGCCGGAGGTCGAGGGCGGGCTGATCCTCGTCGTCGCGCTCGCCGGCATCGTCGTCAACCTCGCCGCGACCTGGGTGCTCGCGCAGGCGGACCGGCGCAGCCTGAACGTCGAGGGCAGCTACCAGCACGTCCTCACGGACCTCTACGCGTTCATCGGCACCGCCGTGGCGGCCGTCGTGATCATGACCACCGGGTTCGAGCGCGCCGACCCGATCATCTCGCTCGTGATCGCGGCGCTCATGCTGCGCTCGGGCTGGGGCCTCGTCCGGGCGTCGGGCCGCGTGTTCCTCGAGGCCGCGCCGCAGGGCGTCGACCCGGACGAGATCGGCCACGCGCTCGCCGCGGAGCCGCTCGTCGTCGAGGTCCACGACCTGCACGTGTGGGAGCTCACCTCGGGCTTCCCGATGCTCTCCGCGCACGTCGTCGTCGCCACGGACTCGGACTGCCACGGCATCCGGCGCGAGCTCGAGCACACCCTGCACCAGCGGTTCGGCATCGAGCACACCACGCTCCAGGTCGACCACGAGTGCGGCGACCTGCTGACGATCCAGCCGCGCTCGGCGCTCCCCGAGGCCCGCCGGACCGTCTGAGCCTCGGGCGTCCGGTGCGGGGCGGCGGGAGCCGCCCCGTCAGCCCGCCACTCCGTCGGCCCGCCGCCCCGCCGCCCCGCCGCCGACCGCCTGCAGCGTCCCGTCGACGAACGCGGAGGTGCGGGCCCCGAGCCGCGCCGCGTCGCCCGGGTCGTGCGAGACGACGACGGCCGGGACGCCCCGCCGCGCGACCTCGGACCGCACCAGCTCGGCGGCGACCGCGTGGGCGGCGTCGTCCAGGGCGGAGAACGGCTCGTCGAGCAGCAGGGCGGTCGACGGCCGCGCCAGCGCGCGGGCCAGGGCGACCCGCTGGCGCTCGCCGCCGGACAGGTCGGCCGGTCGGGCGTCGGCGCGGTCGGCGAGCCCGAGCAGGTCGAGCCAGGCGACGGCCTCCGCGCGGCGGTCGCGCCGCGTCCGGCGCCCGGCGGGCGGGGTGCCGGACGCGGCGTGCACGGACGGACCGCCGGACGTGGCGGGGGCGGACGGGCCGCCGGGCCGCAGCGCTCCCCCGCCCCGGTCCGCCGCGAACGCCACGTTGCGCCACGCCGACAGGTGCGGCAGGAGCGCGAGCTCCTGGACGACGACGCCGACCCGTCGGTCGCGGGGGCGCACGTCGCGTCCGGCCGCGGCGTCGAACCACGTCCGGTCGCCGCACCGGATCGTGCCCTCCGTGGGCGCGACGAGGCCGGCGAGCGCCCGCACGACGGACGTCTTGCCCGCCCCCGACGGCCCGACGACGAGCACGATCGTCCCCGGCGCCACCGTCAGCCGGGCGGCGAAGGACCGCTCGCCGCGCTCCAACCGGACGTCGGCGGAGAGCCCCTCAGGCACGGACGCCGTCCTCCCCGCGCGACGCCAGCACGCGCGCGACCAGCAGCAGCGCGGCGGAGACGACGATGAGCACCGCCGAGAGCGCCAGCGCCCCGGGGAAGTCCGTGGAGAAGCGCGTGTAGACCTCGAGCGACGCGGTGCGGGTGACGCCCTGGAGCGAGCCGGCGAACATCAGCGTGGCGCCGAACTCGCCGATCGCGCGGGCGAACGTCAGGGTCGCGCCGGCGCCCAGACCGGGCGCCGCGAGGGGCACCGCGACGCGCAGGAAGACGCCGCTCTCCCGGGCCCCGGACAGGCGCGCGGCGTCGAGGACCGCCGGGTCGACGGCCTGGAACGCGCTCTGCGCCTGGCGCAGGTGGAACGGCCCGGCGACGAAGACGAGCGCGACGACGACCGCCGCGAACGTCAGGGGCAGCCGCACGCCGCCGTCCTCGAGCGCCCCGCCGACGAGGCCCTGGGGCCCGAACGCCGCGAGCAGCCCGATCCCGGCGACCGCGGGCGGCAGCACGAGGGGCAGCTCGAGCAGGGCGCTCAGCGCGGTCCGTCCCGGGAACCGCGTCGTGGCCAGCACGTACGCGGCGGGCGTGCCGACGAGGACGACGAGCACCACGGCGATCCCGGAACCGGCGAAGCTCAGCCCGAGCGCGGTCAGCGACGAGCTCGTCCGCAGGCTGTCCCACAGGCGACCGGGCGCGGTGTCGGTGACGATCGCGACGAGCGGCAGCGCCAGGCCCAGCGCGACGAGGAGCAGCGCGAGGGACGCGAGGACGCCGAAGGGCGTGGGGCGGCGTCCCCGCACGGCTCAGCCCGCGGCGCCGGGCGCGAGGAACCCGGCCGCGCGGAGGGCCCGCCCGCACCCGCCGGAGCGCAGGTCCTGCAGGAGCGCCCGTGCCGCCGCGGCGTGCCGCGTGCCGGAGACCACCGCCGCCTCGTAGGAGACCGCCGGCCGGATCGCGGCGGGCAGCGCGATCGCCCGGACCGCGCCCTTCGTGGCGGCGACGTCGGTCCGGTAGACGACGGCGGCGTCGACCACGCCCTGCGCGAGCTTGGCGAGCACGCTCTTCACGTCGGGCTCCTCCGTGCGCACGCGGTCGAGGATCGCCGTCCGCTGCGCCGCAGGGAGCCGGCCGAGCGCCGACCGCGTGTAGCTCCCGACCGGCACGGACGGGGCGCCGACGGCCAGCCGGACGTCGTCCCCGGCGGCGACGGCCGCGAGCGAGTCGACCTTCGCGCCCTCGGCGGGCACGGCGAGCACGAGCTCGTTGCCGGCGAAGGCGACCGGCGTCCCCACCCGCCCCTCCCGCGCCAGCTCCTGCGGCAGCGTCGCGTTCGCGGCGGCGAAGAGGTCGCCCCCGGCCCCCTTGCGGATCTGCGCCGCCAGCTCGTCGGACCCGGCGAAGGACAGGCGGACCTCCGCGGGCCCGTAGTCCTTCGCGCACGCGGTCAGGGCGCCGGTCAGCGACGCGGCGGCCTGCACCGTGAGCGTCGGCCGGGACGCGCCGCCGGCCCCGGCGGTCGCCGCGTCGCCCCCGTCGTCGGAGCCGCAGCCGGCGAGGCCCGAGGTCGCCGCGAGCGCCAGGCCGACGAGAACGGTCCGGGGGGCGTGCCGGGGCAGGAGGGGGCGTCTGGGGACGGACACGCGCATGGTGCCCCAGCATCGCATGGGCAGGATCGCGGCGGGCGGCGGCGCAGGCGGACGCGGGAACCGCTCCCGCCCAGGCCTTGGCGGACCCGGGCCTCAGCGGGCGAGGGCGATCGACCGACCGCCGCGCTCGGCCCGCTCGTACCCGCGGCGCGCGAGCCGGTCGGCGGAGCGCCCCGAGCGCTCGTAGGCCCGGGCGGCGCGGCGGACCGCCGCCTCGCTGCGGGCGCGCGACAGGCGCGACGCGGCGGTGCGGTCCGCGCGGGCCAGGCGACCCGTCGCGCCTTCGAGGTCGCGCAGGCCGTCCAGGACCTGGGTGCGCCCCGCGTCCGCGAGCGCCGTGTCCGCGGGCTCGGCGACGAACCGGCCGCGCAGGTCGCCGACCGTGCGGCGGACGCGGTCGTGGATCCGGCCGGCGCGACGCAGGTGCCGCACCGCGGCGGCGACCGAGGTCATAGGCGTCGTCCCGACGGAGCGCAGGTCCCGCTCGACGCGCTCGCGCACCGGCCCGGCGCCGGCGACGAGCTCGCGCAGCCCGGCGTCGCTCGCCCCCGCGGGGGCCGCGGCAAGCAGGGCCGCGAGGACGACGACGATCGCGACGAGGGGACGACGGCTCCGGCGGCTCACGGGCCGACCGTACCCGGCGGGCGCGGCGCGGGCGGCAGCGCGTCGCTCGCGCGGGGCGGCACCCCGCCCGGGCGGGGTGCAGGGGCCGCCGGGAGCGGGCGACGCTCAGCGACCCAGCAGCGGCGGGAGCAGCGGCAGCAGCGGCAGGGACGGCCCGGCCGCGGGGGGCGACGCCGGGGCCGGGGCGGGCG
>WLOB01000115.1 GCA_009699505.1 Actinomycetota bacterium
CCCCCGCCACCCCGGCGGCGGCACCGACCCCGGACGCGACGGCGCGGACCACGACCCCGCCGCGGGCGGCCACCCCCGCCACCCCGCCGCAGACGGCCACCCCCGCCACCCCGGCGGCGGCACCGACCCCGGACGCGACGGCGCGGACCACGACCCCGCCGCGGACGGCCACCCCTGCCACCCCGCCGCAGACGGCCACCCCCGCGAGCCCGCCCGCCGACGAGGACGCCGCCTACCTCGCGTACCTCGACTCCTTCGGCGCGGACGGCGGCACCCCGTCGACCGCGGCCGACGGGTCCTCGGACGACGATCCGTTCGCCGGCGTGTCGTTCGCCGGGGAGGACGTCGACTACGGCGAGGCGGGCGCGTACGTCCCGGACCCCGCGGAGTACGCGGACGCCTTCGACGACAGCGGGTCCGGGTCGAGCGGCTCGTACGGCGGCGGCTCCTACGGCGGGGACGGCTCCTACGACGCCGGTCCGCCCTCCGGCGGCGGCACCACCGCCGCCCCGTCCGGCCCCGCCCCCGAGCGTCGCCCCCTCGACCACGTCTCACCCGAGTCGCTGCTCCACCTGCTCGGTCTCGAGACCTTCCGGCCCGGGCAGCGCGAGGCGGTGCAGGCCGCGCTCGAGGGTCGCGACTCGCTCGTCGTCATGCCGACCGGCGGCGGCAAGAGCCTCTGCTACCAGCTGCCCGCGCTCGCCGGCGACGACCTGACCGTCGTCGTGTCGCCGCTGATCGCTCTGATGCGCGACCAGTGCGCCCGCCTGACCGATCTGGGGCACCCGGCGGTCATGCTGGCGTCGGGCGGCGACGGCGCGAGCAACCGCCGGGCGCTCGACGAGATCCGCGACGGGACGGCCAAGGTCTGCTTCGCGGCGCCGGAGCGCTTCGCGTCGGGCGTCTTCCGCCAGGCGCTGCGGACGCGCGCGATCGCGCTGTTCGTCGTCGACGAGGCGCACTGCGTCAGCGAGTGGGGCCACGACTTCCGGCCGGACTACCTGCGGCTCTCCGCGGTCATCGGCGAGCTCGGTCACCCGCCCGTGATGGCGTGCACGGCGACCGCCACCCCGAAGGTCGCCGACGAGATCGTCGCCCGCCTGGCACTGCGCACCGCGACCCGCGTGCGCTCCGGCTTCGACCGGCCGAACCTCTCCTTCGACGTGCTGCCGTTCGAGGGCCAGGGCTCCGTCGCGCGCAAGCGGGCGACCCTCGTGGCCGGCGTGTCGGACCCAGAGAACCGCCCGGCCGTCGTCTACTGCGGCACGCGGAAGAGCACCGAGGAGGTCGCCGACCTGCTGGCCGCCTCGGGGGTGACGACCGTGGGGTACCACGCCGGCATGTCCGCCGACGCGCGCGCCGAGCGACAGGACGCCTTCATGCGGGGGACCGTCGACGTCGTCGTGGCGACGAACGCGTTCGGCATGGGCGTCGACAAGGCCGACGTCCGCTCCGTCTGGCACTGGGCGCTGCCCGGCTCGCTCGAGGCGTACTACCAGGAGGCCGGCCGCGCCGGACGCGACGGGGCCCTCGGGCGCGCGGTGCTGCTGGCGTCGCGCTCGGACCTCGGACGGCTCGTCCGGTTCATCCAGGAGGCCGAGGTCACGGTGGAGCAGGTCGGCGGGCTCGTCGGCCGGCTGCGGGCCCGGGCGGGGGCGGACGGCGTGGTCGACGCCGACCCCGGCCAGGACAGCGACCGGATCGCCCTGGCGATCGCGGAGCGCGCCGGGGGCGTCGAGCTCGAGCCCGGGCCCGGCGGGCGCCTGCGCGTGACGGTGCTGCCGGGCGGGCTGGACCACGGGCGCGTCGCGCAGATGTGCCGCGAGGCGAAGGACCGCCGCTGGCAGGCGTACCGGTCGATCGAGAAGTACGCGTCGGGCGACAACCCCGTCTGCCGGCGCCGGCAGCTGCTCGACCACTTCGGCGACCCGGAGGACGGCGCGCCGCTCGGCCGCTGCTGCGACGTGCACGACCCGGTCGACTGGCTCCCGCCGATCCAGGTGAAGGCCGGCCGCTCGCGGGGGTCCTCGGCCCCGGCCGAGGAGGAGGGGCGGCCGGTCTCCGACGACGAGCTCGCGCCGCTGAAGGCGTGGCGCCGGGAGCGCGCCGACGGCAAGCCGGCCTACACCGTCGCGACGGACGCGACGCTCCGCGAGGTCGTCCGCCGGCAGCCGTCGACCCCGGACGAGCTGCTCGCCATCAAGGGCATCGGCCAGTCGTTCCTGACGAAGCACGGCGATGCGCTGCTGGACCTGCTGCGGGGCTGAGGCTCCGCGGCCAGGCCGGATCCGTGTCGCGGCCGGCCGGCCCGCCCGGTCGCCCGCCCGCCCGCCTCGGCCGGACCGTCAGGCCGGTGGCCGGTGGGATCCGACGCGCCCGCCCGCCCGCCCGCCTCGGCCGGACCGTCAGGCCGGTGGCCGGTGGAATCCCACGACGCGCCCGCCCGCCCGCCTCGGACGGACCGTCAGGCCGGTGGTCGGTGGGATCCGACGCGCCCGCCGGCCTCCCGCCTGCCTCCCGCCTGCCTCCCGTCGGCCCGCCCGCCCGCCTCGCCCGACCCGCCGTCCGGCCCGTCGACGGGGGCGCCGACCCGCCGCCGGACGCCGATACGAGACACTGTGTCCATGACCGATCGCGACGCCGTGCCCGCCGCCTCGTCGACCGCCGGGGAGGGAGCCGCCGCGCCCGAGCGCGCGCTCGTGGTCTTCGCGAACCCCGAGCCCGCCTCCTTCGGGGCGTCGATGCGCGACCGGATCGTCGACGGGCTCCGCGAGCAGGGCGTCGAGGTCGACGTGTCCGACCTCTACGCGATGGGGTTCGACCCCGTCGCGCGCGGCGAGGACTTCCGCGATCGACGGTTCCCCGACCGCCTCTGGTACGACCGTGAGCAGCAGCACGCCGTCCGCGGGCACACGCTGCCCGACGACGTCGCCGGCGAGGTCGAGAAGCTGCGGCGGGCCGACCTCGTGGTGCTCGTCTTCCCGCTCTGGTGGTTCTCGGTGCCGGCGATCATGAAGGGCTGGATCGACCGCACCTTCGTGAAGGAGGTCGCCTACGGCAGCGCACGGCGCTACGAGAACGGCGGCTTCGCCGGCAAGCGGGCGATGATCGTGACGACGACGAACGCCTGGCCGGGGATGCTCGAGCCCGACGGGCTGATGGGCGACGTCGAGATCGTGCTGTGGCCGCTCCAGAACGGGGTCCTCGCCTACACCGGCTTCACCGTCCTGCCGGCGCTCGTCGCCAACGCCGTCGCGTTCGTCGACGACGACGCACGCACCGGGATCCTCGAGGAGCTCGACGAGCGGGTCCGCGACTGGCGCACCGCGGAGCCGATCCCGTTCCACCGCTCGGACGAGGTCGGCGAGGACTGGCGCCTGCTCCCCGGCGTCGAGCCGCGGGTGGTCGGGCACCGCCGTCCGGCGTAGGGCCGCCGGACGGACGAGACGCCGGCCGGTCCTCCGCGCCGGCGTCGAGCTGCCGGACGACGAGACGCCGGTCAGTCCTTCGCGCCCGCGTCGGGCCGCAGGACGGTCGAGACCCCGGCCGGTCTCCTGCGCCGGCGTCGGGCCGCCGGACGGACGAGACCCCCGTCAGTCCTCCGTGCCGACGTCGAGCCGCCGGGAGGACGAGACGCCGGCCGGTCCTCCGCGCCGGCGTCGAGCTGCCGGACGACGGGACCCCGTCAGTCCTCCGCGCCCGCGTCGGGTCGCCGGGAGGACGGGGCGCCCTCGGCCGCCGCCCCGACCTCGCCGTCCCAGTATCCGACGGCGCTCGACCGCCGGACCACGACGTCCTCCCCGGCGACGCCCGTGCTGACGGCGACCTTCCCCGAGTCGGGATAGGCGGTGGCGGAGGGGACCGCGAGGGTCGACCACATGAGGACCCGGACCTCGTCGCCCGTGTCGTTCGAGACGCGATGGGCGCCGGCGGGACCCTTCGGGAAGAAGACGAGGTTCATCGGCGCGCGGGTCGCCGTGCCCTCGGGCGTCCGGACCGTCGGATGCCCCGAGAGCACGAGGAGCCACTCCTCCCGGGCGTACTCGTAGTGGTACGGGGCGGACGACTGGCCCGGCGGCAGCACGTAGAGGCTGGCGCCGCTCTCCGTGGCGCCCAGCGTCCCGCCGACGCGTGCCATCAGCGCCCGGAAGCCCTCGGGGTCGGTGGCGTCGGCCTCGGGGGCGACCTCGTCGAGGTTCACGTGCGGCATCGGCCGATCATGCCCACGCGGGGAGCGGGGGAGGGATCCGTCCCCGTCCCCGCACGTGTCCCGGTCCGGTTGCGCGGGCAATGGTTGGCTATGACCACCATCGCGATCATCGGTGCCGGACGCGGGCTGGGGGCGGCCGTCGCCCGGCGGTTCGGCGGGGAGGGGTTCTCCGTGGCCCTGATCTCCCGCAGCCAGGAGCGCGCGGACGGCCTCGCCGCGGACCTGTCGTCCCAGGGCCTGACCGCCGAGGGCTTCGCCGCCGACGTGCGCGACCCCGACTCGATCGCCGCGGCGCTCGAGCGGGCGACGGAGACGCTCGGCCCGATCGAGGTCCTCCAGTACAGCCCGCTGCCGCAGAAGGACTTCATGCGCCCGGTGCTCGAGACGACGCCGAAGGACCTCGTCGGCCCGGTCGAGTTCTCGATCTACGGCCCGGTCGCCGCCGTCCACGCCGTCGTCCCCGGCATGCGCTTCCTCCCGGGCGAGAACCGCGGCACGATCCTGTTCGTCAACGGTGGATCGGCCGTCAAGCCGGGCCGCGACGTGACCGGCACGAGCGTCGCGTTCGCCGGCCAGGCCGCGTACGCCCAGCTCCTGCACGAGGTCCTCGGCGAGGAGGGCATCCAGGTCTCGCAGCTCATCATCGGCGGCCGCATCGAGGAGGGCGACCCCGAGAAGGACCCCGACGTGCTCGCCGGGCTGCTGTGGGACCTGCACGAGCAGCGCGACCGCTTCCGGGTGCAGGTCAGCGCCGACTGACCCGCGGGGTCCGGGGGGCGTCGGACACCCGGCCGGCCGACGGGGTCGTGCACCGGCGGACGTCCGGTCCTCCCGAGGGGTCGGCGGATCGCCGGCCCGGCCGGCCCGCGCACCCGTCGGACGTCCCGGCCGGCCCGCGGGAACGGCGCATCGTCCGGCCGACCCGCGCGGTAGCGCGTCGCCGAACGCCCGGCCGGCCCGCGGAACCGGCGGATCCCTGGATGCCGCGGACCCCGCCGCACGCGTCCGGGCACCTCCGGCCCGGGTCGCGTCGACGAGCCGCGGCCGGGGCCGACGGAGTGAACGGTGTTCGTGCCTGGGCGACAACGAATGTCCAGTACGACGCCACGACCCCGACGCGCGACGGTGTTCACCACAGGAGCCGCGGAAGCCGAACGGGCCCCGGAAGGCCCATTCCGACTGAGGATCCGGCGGCGGGGCGCCCCGGGACGCCCGTCCACCCCTCCTGGCCCGGATCGGCCGCCCCGGACGTCCCCCGTCGGGCCTCCCGGACCCCCCACGAACGGTGGGTTTGACAAGCGTCACACAGGCTGGTTAGCGTGGCGCCAGTCGTTCAGTGCACACGTGTGTTGCACATCGACTGCAGGTGTCCCCCTATCCCCCAGGAGTGCTTCGCATGCTGTCTTCCTCGCCGTCCGGCGCCGCTTCATCGTTCCCGGAGCCGCGCCCCGGCCGCCGTCCGCGGCGGGCCGCGCTCGGCGCGCTCGCCCTCGCCGGCGCGTCCGTCCTGGCCGTCGCCGCCGCCCCGGCGAGCGCCGCCCCCACCGGGCAGTACGCCGACTTCGACCAGTGCCCCACGGGCAACGCGAACGTCGTGACGTGCATCGTCTCCGACACGACGAGCGGCAACATCAGGCTCGGCAACCAGGACGTGCCGATCACGAAGCGGATCCGCCTGCAGGGCGGCATCGACAGCGGGAACGAGATCACCGGCGAGAACGTCTTCTACGGCGCGAAGAACGGCCAGACGCTCGAGCGGACCGCGCTCGACGTGCCGGGCGGCCTGCTCGGCATCACGATCCCGCCGATCGTCCCGCAGCCCGTCCGCGGCTACCTCCAGAAGGCGATCGACACCGGCAACGGCGTCAAGGCGACGGCCGAGCTCGTCGGCCCCGTCGGCTTCAACTTCGCCAACTACGCCAACGCCGAGGGCGTGGGCGTGACCCTGCCGATCCGGGTCAAGCTCGAGAACACCTTCCTGGGGTCGAACTGCTACGTCGGGTCGGCGGCCGCCCCGATCACGATCCGCCTGACGAACGGCACGACCGCCCCGCCGGCCGGCGTCGCCCCGATCAGCGGCACGTACGGCACCGTCGACTTCTTCGACGACGCGAACCTGCTGGTCAACACCGGCGTCACGCTCGTCGACAACACCTTCACCGCGCCGAAGGCCAAGGGCTGCGGCGGGGCGTTCGCCTGGGCGATCGACCCGGTCGTCGACGCGAAGATCGGCCTGCCGACCACGCCCGGCCAGAGCGTCGCGCGCTTCACCGGCGACGCCAAGCTCGGCAGCGCCTCCCGCGTCGTCGACAGCGAGTCCGGCAGCTAGCGGCACCGCCCCGGTCGCGACGGCGCGAGCCGGACGCGGCCGGCAGGACGGGCGCGAGCCCGAGAACGAGGACGGGGCGGCCGAGGCCGCCCCGCCGAGAGCTTCCCGGTCCGGAGGCGCTGCAACGCCTCCCGGACCACATGACGAGAGCGGCCCGCCGGGCCGCTCCAGAACACCGATCGAGGATACGAGAGCATGAACCTCAAGCACAAGGCCGCCGTCATCGCCACGGCCGCCACCCTCGGCCTGGCGGGCACCGCCACCGCCGCGTCCGCCTACTCCATCACCTCCTCCGCCGGCGGCGCAGCCGTCCCGGTGGGCACGTCGTTCGCGAGCTCCGGCGGTGCCCTGAGCTTCCAGAACGCCGCCACCGGCGCCACCGCGGCGACCTGCGCGAGCTCGACGCTCAACGGCGTCACCGGCGGCACGGGCGTCAGCTCGCAGCTCGACGTCACGAGCGGGAGCTACACCGGCTGCAAGGTCGGCTCGCAGAACGTCTTCGTGACGGTGAACGCGTCCGCGGCCTCGCCCTGGTCCGTCGTCCCGACGACCGGCACCGGCAGCCCGTTCGGCGGCGAGGTCCGCAACGTCAACGTCACGGTCCGCTGCGGCACCGCCACGTCGACGCCGGCCACGTACTCCGGCACGCTGACCACCGGCGTCACCGAGACGAACCAGACCGACGCCTCGAAGATCAACCTGGCCTCGGCGGGCTCGCTGACGAAGGCCGGCTCGGGCTGCCCCGCGCTCCCGGCCACGGCCGCGGTCACGCAGGAGAACGTCCTCACGGCCGTCGGCGGCGCGCCCGTCTCGGCCGCGAACAACCTCTGGCTGAACCCGTAGGCCCGAGTCGGTGGTCGGCCGGGTGCGCGAGCCCGGCGGCCACCGACGAGGCGTTCGGTGCCCGGCCGCGCCCTGCGACGCGTCGGCCGGGCCTCGCCGCGCGCGGCCGGACCGAGCAGCCGCCACACCACCAGTCCTCACGTCCCGTCCCTCGTCGCCTTCGCGACGCGCCCCAGGAGTCCCGATGCCCTCCCGTTCATCCATAGTCGCGATCGGTGCGGCGGCGACCGTCCTCGCCGCCGTCGGCCCGAGCGCCGCCGCCGCGTCGCTGCCCGACGGGCGCGTCGTCGAACGCGCGAGCCAGACGGGCGGCAACGGGACGCCGCTGATCCAGACGGGCTCGTCGCTCCGGGTCCTCGACGACGACACGGTCGTCGCGACGAACGGGGTGAGTCCGCTCTCCGACGCGCCGAGCGGGGCCCCGCCCACCGTGGTGATGCGCCGCACGTCGACCGGCTGGACCACGCACCAGCTCATGCCGTCGAACCCCGATCCGACCTCGGTGTACGTCCTGCAGGACGCGACACCGGACCTCCGTGCGGGGCTGTTCTTCCAGACGCCGTCCGAGATCTTCAGCACGCCGGCCGAGCGGGCGGCGCCCGGGCGCTTCCTGATGCGCACGGCGGACGGCGGCTCGGCGCTCGTGTTCGAAGGTGCGGTGGACGTCGCGTCGGACCTCTTCCCGGGCGGGCTGTCCGCCGACGGCTCCACGGCGTACGTCGCGGCGAGCTCGGACCCGGTGTCGAAGGAGGCCCTCCGCCGGACGGTGTTCTCCTGGACGTCTGCGGCCGGAACACGGCCCGTCGCCCGGGAGGCGGGCGATCCGCTCGCCACCTGCTCGACCGAGGTCCAGGGCGGCTTCTACGCCGGCGCCACCGGTCTGACCACGAACGCCGTGTCGGCCGACGGCCGCTCGACCTTCGTGCAGGCGTTCAGGACGGGCGACGACACCGGTGCGGCGTGCCCGTCGACGCAGCAGACGTTCCTGGTCCGGGACGGACGCACGGTGACGCGGATCTCGGCGCCGACGGACCCCGCCGTTCCTGCGAGCACCGGCGAGTCGACGTTCGTCGCGGCCACGCCGGACGCGGGGACCGCCTACTTCCGCACCGGCGCGAAGATGTCCACCGCCGACGGCGACACGACCTCGGACGTCTATCGCTGGCGGGCGGCGGAGGGCGCGACCCCTGCCGAGTTGACCTGCGTCAGCTGCGGGGCGGCCGCCGCCGTGACCCGCGTGGTCGCCGGCCCACAGGGGGACGTGCTCTACCTGCTGGCCGGGAGCCAGCTGCTCGCCGTCCGCGACGGTGCGACGACCACCCTGGACTCCGGAGTGTCGTCGGTCGGCGGTGTCAGCCGGAACGGTGCCCACGTCGTGTACGCCAAGGGGGCGACCCTCTGGACGAGCGGCGCCGGCGGCGACGCCCCGACGTGCGTCTCGTGCCGCGCCGACGGCACCGCCGCGACCGGGCAGGTCCAGACGGCCGTCCTGAACAAGGTCGGCCCGACGAGCGACGGGACGGTCGGCGCGTCGTCGATCGCCGGCGATCTCCTGGGGGCGATCTCCGACGACGGGACCACCGTCGCCTTCGTCTCGGACGAGAACATCACCGGCGACGCCTCCGACGGCCCGCACCACGCCTTCCGGTGGAAGCGCGGGCAGGGAGTCGCGCTGATCGCAGACGACGCCACGAACTTCGGGACGACGGTCAGCCCCTCCGGCAACACGGTCTTCTTCGCGGCCTACGGGCCCGTCGCGGCCGGGGACGACGATCGGTCGCAGGCCCTGTACGCCGCGCGCGTCGGAGGCGGCTTCGCTGTCGCGGTGCCGCCGGCCCCGTGCTCCGGCGAGGGGTGCCGACCCGGCGGCGGGAGCGGACCCGTGGCGCCCCAGGCGCCCGGGAGCACCGCCCCCGCCGGCGTCGGGAACGCCACACCGACCCCGGCCGACGATCGTCTGCCGGCCCCGGCCGTCGCAGTGCTGTCGCTGTCGTCGAGTCAGCGTGCGGCTGCCGCCAGGACCGGAACGCTGCGCCTGCGGGTGACGGTCGCGGGTGGTGGCACGGTCAAGGCCCGGGCCACCGCACGGATCGGACGTCGCACCCGCACCGTGGCCACCACCTCGAGGCGGACGAGCACGCGCCGAGCGACCGTGACGCTGTCCCTTCGCCTGTCGAGCTCGGCGCGTTCGACGTTGCGGCGGACCGGGCGGCTCCGCGTCCGGATCGTGGTGTCCCTGCCGAAGGCCAGGACCCGAACGACCACCGTCACGTTGACCCGGAAGCGCGGATGATCATGCTGAACCTCCGAAGCCGCAGCCTGCGGCACGGCCTCGTCGTCGCCCTCGCTCTCGTGGCCGCCGGCGGCACGGCCCAGACCGCAGCCGCCGAGGATCGCGGGCTGACGGCCTTCGACATCCAGCCGACGGTCGGCGCAGGCGAGCAGGTCACCGCCGGCGCACGCACCGACACGCGGGTCGTCCTCGAGGTCGCGAACGAGCAGATGGACCCGAACCTGGGCCCGGGGCGGTACCCCTCCGAGCTCGCGAAGAACGTGGTCGCGGACCTCCCGCCCGGCCTCCTGGCGGACCCGCGCGGCGTGCCGACGTGCACCCCGGCGCAGCTCGAGATCGCCGACGGTCCGGGCAACGAGTGCCCGGACGCCGCGCAGGTCGGCGTGGTCCGGCTCTCCTCGACGACCGCGTACAGCGCGACGCCCGAGGAGGACGTCAAGGAGTACCCGGTCTTCAACATCACGCGCAGGGGGGACCAGGTCGCGCGTCTCGGCTTCCCGGCGATCATCGGCGCGAGCGCCGTCGTCTACGTCGACATCCGGGTTCGTGACGATGGGGACTACGGCGCCACGGCGACGCTCGCGAACCTGCCCTCGGGCATCTCGTTCTACCGGGCCGAGATGGACCTCTGGGGTGTCCCGGGCGACCCGTCCCACGACGCGCGGCGCTCGTCGTGCCAGGGCTCCGACGGGTTCGGTCCGTCGTACGCCGCGGGGGCCTACCTGACCGGGTGCTCGACGCCCGCCCCCGACACGACGGCCGCCTTCATGGTGAACCCCACGCGGTGCGAGGCGGCGCTCAGCGGTTCGGGACGCGCGGACTTCTACGGTCGCCCCGGGCAGTACAACACCGTGGCCTCGACGCCGTTCTCGGTCGGTGGCTGTGGCGGACTCGCGTTCTCCCCCTCGCTGTCCGTGGCGCCGGAGTCCCGGGCGGCGGGCCAGCCGTCGGGGTACGCCGTGGACCTCGCGGTGCCGCAGAGCCCGCAGCGCGGAGGTCCCGCGACGGCGCACGTCCGGAACGTCTCGGTGACGCTGCCGCAGGGCACCGCGATCTCCCCCTCGGCCGCGAACGGGCTCGGCGCCTGTTCCGACGCGCAGCTCGGAGCCGGGACCCGCGACCCCGTCTCCTGCCCCGACGCCTCGAAGATCGGCTCGGCCACGATCAGCTC
>WLOB01000116.1 GCA_009699505.1 Actinomycetota bacterium
CCGAAGTGCTCGCGGTCGGGGAAGACCTCGTCCTGGCGCGGCAGGAACGCGCCGCCGGAGTCCACGAGGTAGACGCACGGCAGGCGGTTCTCCTTCGCCACCTCCTGCGCGCGCAGGTGCTTCTTGACGCTCAGCGGGTAGTACGAGCCGCCCTTCACCGTCGCGTCGTTGGCGACGATCATCACCTCGCGACCGTGCACGCGGCCGATCCCGGCGACGACGCCCGCGGCGGGCAGGTCGTGGTCGTAGACCTCCTCCGCGGCCAGCGGCGCGAGCTCGAGGAACGGCGAGAACGGGTCGATCAACCGGTCGATCCGGTCGCGCGCCAGGAGCTTGCCGCGCTTCGTGTGGCGATCGCGGGCGCGTTGCCCTCCCCCGCCGGCGATCCGCGTCAGCCGGGCCTGCAGGTCGTCGATCAGCGCGAGGTGCCGCTCGCGGTTGGTCGGGGCCTCCCCGCCGGCCTGCTCCGTCGCGGCGTCCGTCGTCGTCTCCGTGCTCATGCGCCCGTCCTCCGGTCGGTGTCCGTCGGCGGGACGCTCGTGCCCCGGCCCCTGCCCGTGCGCCGCGCGCCGCGGCTCATGCCTGCTCCTCGACGGCCGCGAGGACCTGTCCGCGGGCGACGTGGTCGCCGACCGCGACGTCCAGCGCGGTGACCGTCCCGTCGTGCGGGGCGGCCACGTCGAGCTCCATCTTCATCGACTCCACGACGACGAGCGACTGGCCCGCGGTCACCGCGTCGCCGACGGCTGCACGGACCGCCAGGACGACGCCCGGCAGCGGGGCGAGCAGGCCGCCCGCGACGGCGCCGGGGCCCCCGGCGACCTCGGGGACGTCCCGGAACGACCAGGTCCCCCCGGCGTCGTGGACCCACGTCCACGGGCCGTCGACGGCGGTGCGCGCGCCGGGGTCGGCGGCCGGGGCGGTGCGGTCGCCGACCGTCACCTCCAGGCCGCCGGGGCCGACGCCGACGAGCACGTCGACCCGGTCGTCGTCGGGGTCCTGCAGCTCGAGCAGCACGCGGCCCGCGGCCCCGATCCGCCAGGCGTCGGGGGTCGCGAACGCGCCCGGTCCGGCCGACCCCGCGGCCCGCCGGTGCCGGTCGACGGCGAGGGCGGCGAGCGCCCGCTCGCGGTCCTCGGCGGGCGGGCCGGCCAGGCCGGCGCCGGCGTCGGGCTCGGCGAGCAGCTCCTCCAGCAGCGTCGTCGTCGACGCGTCCGCGACCACCTCGTCGCGGTGCAGGAGCCGCCGCAGGAAGCCCGCGTTGGTCTCGACGCCGAGGAGCACGAGCCCGGCGAGCGCCCGGTCCAGCCGCGCCAGCGCCTGCGGCCGGTCCCGGCCGTGGGCGATGACCTTCATGAGCATCGGGTCGAACGCGGTCGTGACGACGGTGCCCCGCTCGATGCCGGAGTCGACCCGCACGCCGGGCCCGGTCGGCTCGGTGTAGTCCAGGACGGGGCCCACGGCCGGCAGGAACCGCGGGCCGTCCGGGCCCGCGGCGATCCGCTCCGCCGTGATCCGCGCCTCGATCGCGTGACCGACGGCGGCAGGCGGACCGGGGTCCCGCTCGGCGGTCCCGGCGCGCCGGGCGGCGGGGTCGTCCTCGCCGAGCGCGAGCGGCTCACCGTCGGCGATCCGCAGCTGCAGGGCGACGAGGTCGAGGCCGTGCACGAGCTCCGTGACGGGGTGCTCGACCTGGAGCCGGGCGTTCATCTCGAGGAAGTAGAAGGGCCGCGTGCCGTCCTCGTTCGCGGCGCCCGACACGTCGAGCAGGAACTCGACGGTGCCGAGGTTGCGGTAGCCCGCGGCGACGGCCAGCTGCTTCGCCGCGTCGTGGAACGCGGTGCGCTCCGCGTCGGTCAGGCAGGCGGCGGGCGCCTCCTCCAGGACCTTCTGGTGCCGGCGCTGCAGGGAGCACTCGCGCTCGCCGATCGCCCACGCGCCGCCGTGCCCGTCCACCGCGACCTGCACCTCGACGTGCCGCGCGGGCTTGACGAGGCGCTCCACGAGCAGCTCGCCGCGGCCGAACGCGGCCTGCGCCTCCCGGCGCGCGGCGTCGACCGCGGAGGGGATCGCGTCGCGGTCGTCCACCCGCCGCATGCCCTTGCCCCCGCCGCCGGCGGTCGCCTTGAGCAGCAGAGGCAGCCCGGCCTCGTCGGCGAAGGCGACGACGGCCCTCTCGTCGACGTCCGCGCCCTCGAGCCCCGGGACGACCGGCACACCGGCCGCGGCGGCGGTCTCCTTCGAGCGGATCTTGTCGCCCAGCAGGTCGATGGCCGCGGGCGGCGGGCCGATCCACGTGACGCCCGCGTCGACGAACGCCTGCGCGGCGTCGGCCCGCTCGGCGAGGAAGCCGTAGCCGGGGTGGACCGCGTCGCAGCCCTGCTCGACCGCCACGGCGACGAGGCGCTGCACGTCGAGGTACGGCGAGCGCGCCGGGTCGGCGGGCAGGGCGACGGCGTGGTCGCAGGCCCGGGCGTGCGGCGCGCCGGCGTCCTCGGGCGAGAAGACCGCGACGGACTCGATCCCGCGCGCCGCGAGGGTGCGGGCGACGCGGACGGCGATCTCGCCGCGGTTGGCGATGAGGACGCGGTCAGGCACGGGCGTTCCAGTCGATGGGTCCGGCGACGAGGGTGTGGGAGCCGAGGGGCCGCCCGATCACGCGTTGCGCCTCGCGGCTCGCGGCGATCACGGCGGGCAGGTCGATCCCGGTCCCGTGACCCATCTCGTGGAGCATGGAGACGAGGTCCTCCGTGGCGATGTTGCCCGTGGCGCCCGCGGGGACGGGGCAGCCGCCGAGCTCGCCGAAGCTCGACTCGAACGAGCGACAGCCGGCGTCGAGCGCGGCCAGCACGTTGGCCAGGCCCTGCCCGCGCGTGTTGTGGAAGTGGGCGGTCAGCTCGACGTCGGGCCCGAGCGCGTCGGCCAGGGCCGGGAAGAAGCGCCCGACCTGCCGCGGGTTGGCCATCCCGGTCGTGTCGCCGAAGCCGATCTCCTCCGCGCCGGCGTCGCGCAGCTCCCGCGCGATCTCCGCGACCCGCTCGACGGGCACCGCGCCCTCGTAGGGGCAGCCGAACGACGTGGCGATCACGGCGACGCGTCGCAGCCCCGCCTCGCCGGCCCGTGCGAGCACGCGGCGCAGGCCGTCGAGCGACTCCTCCACCGAGCGGTTGACGTTCTTGCGGTTGTGCGTCTCGGACGCCGACAGGAAGACGGAGACCTCGTCGAAGCGGTCCCGCTGCTCCAGCGCGCGGTCCAGCCCCCGCTCGTTCGGGATCAGCACCGACCGCGAGACGCCCGGGACCGGCTCGAGGCGGTCGAGCAGCTCCGCGCCGTCCGCGAGCTGCGGGATCACGTCGGGCCGGACGAACGAGGTCAGCTCGATCCGCCGCACGCCGGAGCGCATGAGCGCCCCGACCAGGAGCAGCTTGTCGTCCGTCGAGATCCGCTCGGGCTCGTTCTGGAAGCCGTCGCGCGGACCGACCTCGCGGACGTGGATCCACCCGGCGGACCCGGCGGCGCTGTCGGTGGTGCCCATGCCCGGCCCCTACGCCAGGACGGCGCGCGAGATGACGAGCTGCTGCACCTCGTCGGTGCCCTCGCCGATCGTGAGGATCTTCGCGTCCCGGTAGAACCGGCACACGGGGTACTCCTCCATGTAGCCGTAGCCACCGTGGATCTGCACGGCCTCCTCGGACGCCTTCACCGCCAGGCGGCCCGTCTTGAGCTTCGCCTGGGCGGCCGTCAGCGAGAAGTCGCGGCCCGCGTCCTTCAGGGCGGCGGCGCGGTAGGTCAGGAGGCGCGCGGCCTCGATCTCCGTGGCCATGTCGGCGATCTTGGCCTGGATCTGCCCGAACCGGGCGATCGGTCCGCCGAACGCGTTGCGCGACTTCGCGTACGCCGCGGCCTCGTCGAGCGCGCCCTGCGCCAGGCCGAGTCCCATGGCGGCCACGCCGATGCGCCCGCCGTCGAGGATCTTCATGAACTGCTTGAAGCCCGCGCCCCGCGGACCGAGGAGGTGCTCCTCCGGCACCTGGGCGCCCGTGAAGCTCAGCGGCCGGGTGTCCGAGGCGTTCCAGCCCATCTTGCGGTACGGCTCGCCGACCTCGTAGCCGGGCGTGCCGTTCGGGACGATCAGGTTGGAGATCTCGGGTCGCGTGCGGCCCTTGGCGTCCGTCGTCTCGCCCGTGATCGCCGTGATGGCGACGTGGCCGGAGATGTCGGTGCCGGCGTTCGTGATGAACTGCTTCGCGCCGTCGACGGTCCACGTGCCGCCGTCGAGCGTCGCCCGGGTCTTCAGGTTGCCGGCGTCGGAGCCGGCCTCGGGCTCCGTCAGGCCGAACGCGCCGAGCTTCGTCCCCGCGCAGAGCTCCGGCAGGTACTCGGCCTTCTGCGCGTCGTCCCCGAAGAGCCAGATCGGCTGGGTGCCCAGCGAGGTGTGCGCGCACATCGTGATCGCGACGGACGAGTCGATCCGCGCGAGCTCCTCGACGGCGACGGTGTACTGCAGCGTCGAGCCGCCGGCGCCCCCGACCTCCTCCGGGAACGGGATGCCCATCCAGCCCAGCCCGCCCATCTTCGCGACGAGCTCGTACGGGAACGCCTTCGTCCGGTCGAGCTCCTCGGCGACGGGCGCGACCTCCTGCACCGCGAAGTCACGGACGACCTTGCGCAGCTCGAGGACGTCTTCGGGCAGATCGAGATCCATGCATGGACTTCTACCGACTGAACGGTATAAATTGCAAGCCGGTGCTCGACGCCGCCGACCGCGGGGCCCTCCGGGCACCCGCCGGCGCGCACCTCCCCGACCATGGCCGACCCGCCCAAGAGCCCCACGCTGCGCGACCGCTACGACTCCCGTCAGCGGGAGGTCCTCGACGCGTGCGCCCGTGCGTTCGCGGAGCGCGGCTACGCCGGCACGTCGATCGACGACCTGATCGAGGCCACGGGCCTGGCGCGCGGCGGCCTCTACCACTACATCGGGTCGAAGTCCGAGGCCCTCACCCGCATCCTCGACGACCTCATGGGCCCGCTGCTGCAGCGGGCGGAGGCCGTCGTCACGGGGCCGGACGCACCGGACACGGCGATCGGGCGGCTGCGGGCGCTCACGCGGGTGTGGATGCGGCAGGTCGAGTCCCACCGCGACCACGTGCTCCTCTTCGAGAAGGAGCGCGCGGTGCTGCGCGAGGGCCCGTCGTGGGACGCCGTCCGCGGCGACCGCGAGACGTTCGAGAGCCTGCTGCGCCGGGTGCTCGACGACGGCGTGGCGTCCGGGGAGCTCACCGTCGCGGACCCGTCGCTGGTCGCCCTGGCCCTCATGGGCATGGTCAACCACGCCGCCCTGTGGTTCGTCCCGGGCGGCCGTCTCGACGCCGATCAGGTCGCCGACGGCTTCGTGGACCTCGTGCTCGACGGGGTGCGCGCCGCGCGCTGAGGCCCGCACCGGGCCCCCGGTGGACGCGTGACGGAACGCGGAACCGGAACAGTCGTACACCATCCGGCCAGACGCCCGGTGCGGGGCATCCGATCGCGTCGCCCGCGCCGTTCTCCCTGTGGTTGCCCGCCCACGCGCCAGCGATGGGCGGGAGGCCTCCCACGACGGGGATTCGGGGACCGCCGTCACGGCCCTCGAACCCCGTCGACCCCTTCGGGACCGACCACCCGGTCGGCGGCCTCGCTCCGGCGGGGCCGCCGGACGGCGTGGGAGGCGCGCTAGGGGACGCGCGCCGTGTCGTGCCGCCCCGTCCGGGGGCCGCCCTCGCGGGTCGCGCCTGCGACCCGCGCTCCGCTCAGGCCTCGGCGCCGCCGCGGGTCCGGCGGGAGAGGTCCTCGCTGCTGTCGAGCGCGACCAGGTCGCGGTCGTCGCGGATGCGGTGCCAGCGGACGCGGGCCGCCAGCTCCGGGCTCATCGCGTCGAGGGTCGACGACAGCACGTCGGCGCTCTCGTCGAGGTGCTCGTCCGTGGCACCCGCGAGCACCACCAGGAGGCGGGCGGTGCCCCAGCGGCCGAGGACCGCCGGCACGGGGAAGAGCTCGCGCAGGACCGTCGCGACCTGCGTGATGTCGTCGACGGGGACGAGCTCGGCCGACGTGCCGGGGTCGGCCAGGTCGACCCGGATGGCGGCGACCGTGCGGCGCTCGAAGACGAGCTGGCGCATCTGCTGCTCGAGGCTCGCGCGGTTGCGCAAGCCCGTCGTGGCGTCGTGCGTGGCGTGGTGCTCCAGCGCGCGCTCGGCCAGGCGCTGCGGCGTGATGTCCGTGTGCGTGACGATCGCGCCGATGCCGGGCAGCTGCATGCCGACGGCCAGGAGCCGGAACCAGCGCAGCTCGTCCGGGGCGTGGCAGTCGTAGTCGTACTGGAAGCGCGCGGCGCGGCCGTCGAGGACGCTGCGCAGCCCGTCGTTGATCGGGTCGACCGCCCCCGGGTCGTCGCAGGGCGCGGCGCTGTGGGCGACGTAGTCCACGCCGATCCAGTCCGTCGCGTCGCCGCCGTTGTCGAGGGCGAAGCGCTGCCACGCGACGTTGACGTGGACGACGCGGCCCTGCGGGTCGAGGACCACCACGTGGTCCGAGACGACGTCCAGCGCCGCGACGACGGCGGCCAGGAGCGCGGGACGGGGGCCGGGACCGCTCATGCGGAGCGGGCGGCGTCGTCGTCCGCGACGTCCGTGACGGTGTCGGCGTTCTCGAGGTGGTCGGCCATCTGGAGCAAGGAGCGGTTCAGGATCCGGGAGATCTGCATCTGGGACACCCCGTGCTCCACCCCGATCTCGCGCTGGAGGCGCTCGTCGAAGTAGCGGAGCTGCACGACCTCGCGGTCGCGGGGGCCGAGGATCGACAGTGCGTCGGCGACCTCGTCCATGTCCTCCACCTGCCGGTACCCCGTCTCGTCCACCCCCAGACGATCGCCGAGCGTCGAGCCGTCCTCGTCCGCCGTGCGGAAGTCGAGCGAGTTGGCGTTGTACGCGTGGCGCGTCAGCTCGGCGTCGCGGACCTGCGAGACGCTGACCTCGAGGATCTCCGCGAGCTCCTCCCGCGTCGCGTCCGGGTGCTCCACCCGGGCCCGGGAGACCTTCGCGTGCAGCTCCTGCGCCGAGCGCGGGACCTTGAGGTCCCACGTGTGGTCGCGGAAGTGGCGCTTGATCTCGCCCGAGATCGTCGGCCTGGCGTAGGCCCCGAAGCTGGCGCCGGGCTGCGGGTCGAACCGCTCGATCGCCTTCAGGAGGGCGAGCAGCCCGACCTGCAGGAGGTCGTCCAGCGGCTCGTTGCTGCGCGAGTACTGCTGGGCGATGTGCCGCACCATGGGGCGGAAGCGCACCACGAGCTTGTCGAGCCGGCGGGGGTCGCGCGTGCTCCGGTACAGCCGGATGAGCGCGAGGTCCATCGCATCGCGCTCGCGGTAGGAACTGTCTGCAGGTCGGCCTGTGGCCATACGACGCCAATCGAGGCTCCCGGGGGAGCCGTAGGAGATTCGGCCGTCCTGAGATCGCGACCGTCATCGCGCCCTGCCTAACGGATACTTCCTCCCGTTCCACGCCACGCTGCGACCAGGTCGCCTCCGACGTCATCCGAGTACGGAGGACTCTATAGGAGCGGGGGGCCTTTCGGGCTGCGGATGTTGAGCGTGCAACTTTCGGGCCCCCGGGGCGGCGCGTAGGCTCGACCCGGCAGCCGCACCGCGCCCCCGGGGACGGGGTGCGCCCACCACCGACGAGGAGTTCCGATGCAGGGCACCCAGGCCAGCGCCACCGACCAGCAAGGGGCCACGCGGGTCGCGTGCGCCGTCGCCGACGGCCGCGCCACCATCACGCTCGTCCGGGCCGCCGCGCGCAACGCGATCGACCGCCGATTCACCGAGGAGCTCGAGGCCGCGGTCGACGCCTGCGCGGCCCGCACCGACCTCCGGGTCGTGGTGATCGTCGCGGAGGGGGACCACTTCAGCGTCGGCGGCGACCTGCGCCACATGGCCGGGTTCGCCGACGAGCTGGGCGACGAGCTCGGGCGGATGATCACGCCGTTCCACCGTGCCCTCGACACCCTCGCGCGCCTCGAGGTCCCCGTCGTCGCGGGCGTGCAGGGGGCGTTCGCCGGCGGCGCGATGGGCATCGCCTACGCCGCCGACGTCGTCGTCGCGGCGGACGACCTCCGCGTCGCCGCCGGCTTCCCGGCGCTCGGGCTCAGCGGCGACGGCGGCACGTCGTGGCACCTCCCCCGCCTGGTCGGGCTGCGGCGGGCGCAGGAGCTCCTGGTCGAGAACCGGATCCTCGACGCCGCCGAGGCGCTCGACTGGGGCCTCGTCACGCGGACGGTGCCCCGGGCCGAGCTGGCCGCGGAGGTCGAGCGCACGGCGGCCCGTCTGGCCGCCGGCCCCACCCGGTCGCTCGGCCGGGCCAGGCGCCTGCTGCGCACGAGCAGCACGACCTCGATCGGCGACCGGCTGGCCGAGGAGCGCGAGTCGATGCGGGAGCTCGGCGACACCGCCGACGCCCGCGAGGGCGTGCGGGCCTTCGCCGAGAAGCGCGCCCCGCGGTTCGAGGGGCGCTGAGGGCGGCCCTCAGCCGATCCCCCACACGAGCAGGAACACGCCGGTGGCGACGCTGACGCCGCACCAGGCGGTGACGCCCGCCACGGAGCGGGCGCGGTCGCCCGGGGGACGGCTGCGGTTGATCTGCACGATCTGGTCCCGCGTCCGGCGCACGTTGAGGGCTCCGGCGACGCCGATGCCGATCAGCACCACGCCCAGGATCGAACCGAGGATCTCCATCTGCGGGTCCTACGCCCGGGGGGCGCGGCAGGATGCCGGGGAGGACGGATCGGTCGGGCGGCGGGGCACGGGCGGGCTCCTTCGGGTCGCGGCCGCCCGGTCGGGCGGCGCGGGTGGTCGTCCGTTGGACCGCCCCGGGCCCCGAAAGTTCCGCGGGGCCCGCCGGCGGTCGCCGGCCGGGTCCTCCCCCGTCCCGCCGCGGGGGGCGCGCCGACCGCGGCCGCGCGGTCCCTCAGCGCGCCCGGGGTCGCCCGTCGGCGGCCAAGGGGCCCGTGGCCGGGACGGTCTCGTGCACCCGCGTCGGTGCGTTGGACACGCGGCCCTCGATCGTCGTGGGCGTGCGCGCGAGGATCCGCTCGCCGCAGCTCCAGCAGAACTCGGCGGAGCGGCCGTGCGGCGCGCCGCAGAAGCGGCAGGCGCCGGCGATGCCCGCGTGGTCGTCCGCGAGGCGCTCGATCTCGCTGAGCCGGGCGTCGAGGCGCTGCAGGACCGCGGCCCGCTCGACGAGCACGTCGACGCGGAAGTGGTCGCGGACGGCCATCTCGTAGACGAGGCCGCCGAGGTCCCAGGTGCTCTCGGCGACCTGGTCGGCGAGCCGCCGGCGCTCGTCCTCCAGCGCCGCGCGCTGGGGCGAGATCCCCGGCGCGGGGACCGTCGCCTCCGGGCGGCGCCAGGGCAGCCGGGAGGCCATCAGCCGCCCCCGGTCGAGACGACGTCCGGCAGCGACTGCGAGGCCTCGCGGGCCTTGTCCGGGTCCTTCGAGGCCAGGTCCTTCTTCGTCTGGTCGCTGATCGCCTTCGCGGGCGGCGTCTTCGCGGGGGTCTTCTCGATCTCCTCCGCCTCCCGCTTCTCGGCCGCGTCGAGGTTCGTCTTGTCGATCTTCGTCGTCTCGTCGGGCGACGCCTCCTCCTCCTCGGCGGCCGTGGTGTCCGTCGTGGACGTCGCGGCCTCCTCGGTGGTCGTCGGCGCGGCGGCCGCGGAGGCCGCCGGGGCTCCGCCGAGGACGATGGGCTGCTGCGCCCCGCCCCCGTCGTCGCCGACGAGCACGCCGACGCCGAAGGCGATCAGGACGCAGGCCAGCGCCGCCAGCAGCGTGGCGGTGCCCGGGCCGGACGTGGCGGGCGCGGACCACAGCGCGGGCGCGGGACCGGGGACCTGCGCCACCGGCCCCACCGCGGCGGGCGGGACCACGGCGTCCTGGAACGGCAGGCGCGCGTGGGTGCGACGGGCGCCGCAGGACAGGCAGTAGCGCTGGTCGGTGGCCATGGGCGCGCCGCACTGGCCGCACGCGCCGGCGCGCGGATCGTCGGCGGGCAGGAACGGGCTGGTGCTCATCGGGACCTCGGGGTCTTCGGCAACGTGGTGGGGAGGGCCTGGGCGGCGAGGCGGCCGCGGCGAGCGTCCCCGACGACCACGGCCTCGAACGGCGCGGACCGGCGGGCCGCGATCTCCGGGACGCGGGTGGCGCCCGCGGCGACGATCCGGCCGCGGTCGCGGACGGTGACGTAGACGGGGACCTCCGTCTGCTCCCGGCGCAGGTCGTTGTGGACGACGCCGACGACGGCGACGCCGTCCTCGCCGGTGTCCTCGGCGCTGCGCTCCAGGCCCGTGATCCGCAGCGGCGCGGCGGGGCGACGCGAGCGCCGGGTCGGCGCGCCGAGGACGACGTCGAGCCGCGCGCCCTCCTCCGCGACGGGGACGTTCCCGTTGACCCAGGTGACGCGGGACCGCGGCGGCAGGACCGGCACGCGCAGGAGCAGCTCGTCCCCGCCGTCCTGGTCGTTGGCGTACCGCTCCTCGCCGCCCGCGACGAGGCGCAGGGCGACGGGGACGCGCAGGAGCGCCCGCGGGCCGGTGTTCTGGAGCTCGACGACGACCGCGGTCGTCTCCTTCCCGCGCAGCTCCTGCCGGGCGCGCACGCGGACCTCGGGGCTCGGCCGCCCGATCGCCACCCGGCCCGGCGCGTCGACCGCGGCCGCCTTCGCCTGCAGCGCGGCGCTGCGGTCCTGCGTCGTCGCGCAGCCCGCGAGGGCCAGCGCGCCCGCGCCGAGCGCGGCGACGGGTGCCG
>WLOB01000117.1 GCA_009699505.1 Actinomycetota bacterium
CGGCTTCCTCGAGTCGCGCATCGACGGCGCCGTCGGCGACCGCTCGAAGCGGGTCGTCCTCTACTGCGCGTCGGGCAACCGCTCCGCGCTGGCGGCCCGGACGCTGAAGGAGGACCTCGGCTACGACAACGTCGAGTCCATGACCGGCGGCTACACGCTCTGGAAGGACCGCGGCTACGAGGTCGACGTCCCCCGGACGCTCTCCGCGGAGCAGCGCGAGCGCTACAGCCGCCACATCCTGATCAACGAGGTCGGCCTCGAGGGCCAGATCAAGCTGATCGACGCGAAGGTGCTGCTGATCGGCGCCGGCGCGCTCGGCTCCCCGAACGCGCTGTACCTCGCCGCCGCGGGCATCGGCACGATCGGCATCGTCGACGACGACGTCGTCGACCTGTCGAACCTGCAGCGCCAGGTCGTCCACGGCACGTCGACGATCGACACGCCGAAGGTCGAGTCCGCTGCGAAGCGGATCAACGACCTGAACCCCGACGTGAACGTCGTCCAGCACCGGCAGCGGCTCGACGCGGACTCCGTCCTCGAGCTGTTCAAGGGCTACGACGTCATCGTCGACGGCACGGACAACTTCCCGACGCGCTACCTCATCAACGACGCGGCGGTCCGGCTGAACAAGCCGGTCGTCTCCGCCGCGATCCTCGGCTTCGAGGCGCAGCTGTCGGTCTTCGACACGTCGCACCCCGACGGCCCCTGCTACCGCTGCCTCTTCCCGGTCCCGCCGCCCGCCGAGCTGGCCCCGTCCTGCGGCGCCAACGGCGTCCTGGGCGTCCTCCCGGGCACGGCCGGCCTGCTGCAGGCCACCGAGGTCATCAAGCTCATCATCGGCGTCGGCGACCCGCTCCGCGGCCGCCTGCTGATGTACGACGCACTGGCCGCCGAGTTCAACGAGGTCAAGGTCCGCAAGGACCCGGAGTGCCCCGTGTGCTCCCGCGACCGCGACGCGATCTCCGACGACGAGATGGGCGTCTTCCCCGACTACGAGGCGTTCTGCGCCGCGGCGGGCTAGGGTCGAGCACCTCATGGCCACGATTCGCATCCCCCCGGTCCTGCGCCCGTCCGTCGGCGGCGAGCGTCAGGTGACGGCCGACGGCGCCACGGTCGGCGACGTCCTGAAGGACCTCGTCGCGACGCACGAGGAGCTGGGCACCCAGCTCTTCGGCGCCGACGGCGAGCTCAACCGGTTCGTCAACGTGTACCTCAACGACGAGGACGTCCGCGTCCTCGACGGGCTCGGCACGGCGGTCGGCGAGGCCGACACGCTGCAGATCCTGCCGGCCATGGCCGGCGGGGCCCGCTGACCCGACCCCACGGCGCCGCCCCACGGCGGCGCCGCCCCGGATCCCGGGCGCGCCCCTGATTGGCGCCGGAGGTCCGACGGGTACCGTGTGAGCGTGCCCGACGGACCGAACGACGCCCCGCCCGAAGCCGCCGGCGAGCTGCCGACCGGACGGGTGGCCCGCACCGCGCGGGTCGGTCGCCTCGTCGCCGGCCAGGGCCTGCGGTGGACGGGCATGCGCGCGGCCAACCGCGTCCGCTCGCCCGAGCGCGCCGAGGAGGCCCGCTCGGACCGCACCGCCAAGCTCGTCGGCCAGCTCGTCGACCAGCTCGGCCAGATGCGCGGCGCCGCGATGAAGATCGGGCAGATCCTCTCGATGGTCGAGTTCGACGGGCTGCCCGAGGAGCAGCGCACCGAGCTGCAGGCGAAGCTCGCCAAGCTGCGCGACGACGTCCCGCCCGTCCCGTTCCGCAAGCTCGAGAAGCTCATGCGCGAGGAGTTCGGCGGGCCGCTCTCCGACGTCTTCTCGTCGTTCGACGAGGAGGCCTTCGCCGCCGCGTCGATCGGCCAGGTCCACCGCGCGACGACGCTCGACGGCCAGGACGTCGTCGTCAAGGTGCAGTACCCCGGCGTCGCGGAGGCCGTCGAGACCGACCTGCGCAACGCGATGCTGCTGCTGCCGCTCGTCAAGCGGCTGGCGCCCGGCCTCGACGCGAAGGCCCTGGCCGACGAGCTGCGGGAGCGGATCTCGGAGGAGCTCGACTACGAGCTCGAGGCCCAGAACCACCGCCGGATCGAGCGGCTCTACCGCGGCCACCCCTTCGTCCGGATCCCGAGGGTCCTGACGGAGCTCTCGACCCGCCGCGTGCTGGTCTCGGAGTACGTCGAGGGCCAGCGGTTCGAGGAGGTCCGGCGGCTCGACCGGGACGAGCGCGACCGCTACGGCGAGATCGTCGTCCGCTTCTTCTTCGGGCTGCTGTTCCGCGACGGCATCGCCCTGGGCGACCCGCACCCGGGCAACTACCTGCGCTGCGCCGACGGCAAGGTCTGCTTCCTCGACTTCGGTCTGCTCCGCGACGTCTCGCCGGAGTACCTCGACGGCGAGCGCGCGATCGCCGCTGCCGCCCGCGACGCGGACGCCGACGCCCTGCGCGACGCCCTGATCTCGACGGGCTACCTGCCGCCGGAGCGCGCGGCCGAGATGGACGGCGACCTCGTCCTGCGCCTCATGCGGGCGATGGCCGGCTGGTACGCCGTCCCCGGCCACCGGCGCTTCGCCGGCGACGCGGGCGACCCGCGGGTGTGGACGACGCCGGAGGAGGCCGGAGCGACCGACGCCCCGGACGTCGTGGTGACGGCCGCCGCGGCGGCCGCGACCGTCGGCGACGCGGCCCCCGCGGACGGCGACGAGGCCGCGGCGCCCGCCCCGGTCGAGCGGGACCGCGCCGCCGAGCGCGCCCAGATGAAGGCGGTGCGCGCCGAGGCCAACCGCTTCACGCTGCCCTCCGAGGCGGTGCTCACCCGGCGCATGTTCGACGTCGTCGCGATCGTCCTCGGTCAGCTGCGCGCCGGCGCGGACTGGGGCGGGATCGTCGGCGAGGTGCTCTACGGCGACGAGCCCGTGACCCCGCTGGGCGAGGACGAGGCCGGCTTCTTCGCGGGATCGCAACCCGTCCGGAGCTGATCCGGCACGGCCCGGCACCCACCGGGCCGTGGCCATGGGGCAGCATGCAGGGCGTGGTCACCGCGACGGACATCCCCCTCGCCGACGAGGCGCTCGGACGCCTCCGGCAGCTCACCGGCAACCCCGAGGCGGTCTTCCGCGAGCACCAGCTCGACGCGGTCGCCGACCTCGTGGAGGACCGCGCCCGCGTGCTCTGCGTGCAGCGCACGGGCTGGGGCAAGAGCGCCGTCTACTTCGTCGCCACGGCGCTCCTGCGCGCCCGGGGGGCGGGTCCGACGCTGATCGTCTCGCCGCTCCTGTCGCTCATGCGCAACCAGCTGCAGGCGGCGGAGGCGATGGGCCTGCGGGCCCACACGATCAACTCGACCAACGCGGGGGAGTGGGCCCAGATCGAGCGGCTCATCGAGGCCGACGAGGTCGACCTGCTGCTCATCGGGCCCGAGCGCCTGAACGCGGATCGCTTCCGCGAGCGCCTGCTCCCGGTCGTCGCGGCGCGCACCGGCCTGCTCGTGATCGACGAGGCGCACTGCGTGTCGGACTGGGGCCACGACTTCCGCCCGGACTACCGGCGGATCAAGGACGTCCTGGCGAACCTGCCGTCGGACGCGGCGGTGCTCGGCACGACCGCCACGGCCAACGACCGCGTCGTCGCCGACGTCGTGGAGCAGCTGACGGCCCCCGCCGGGGCCGCGGGCGAGCCCGACCCGGGCGCGCTGCGCACGTACCGCGGCTCGCTGGCCCGCACGAGCCTGCGCCTCGAGACCGTCGAGCTGCCGCACCCCGCCGAGCGCCTGGCCTGGCTCGTCGAGCACCTCTCCGGCCCCGACGCGCTCGAGGGCTCCGGCATCGTCTACGCGCTCACGGTCGCCGACGCGGAGCAGGTCGCGGCGTTCCTGAAGGACCAGGGCATCGCGGCGGCGGCCTACACGGGCCAGCAGGCGTCGGAGGACCGGATCGCGCTCGAGGAGCGCCTGCAGCAGGACGACGTGAAGGTCGTGGTGGCCACGAGCGCCCTCGGGATGGGCTACGACAAGCCCGACCTCGGGTTCATCGTCCACTACCAGGCACCCGGCTCCGTCGTGGCCTACTACCAGCAGGTCGGCCGTGCGGGCCGCGGCGTCGACCACGCCGAGGTCGTGCTGCTGCGCGGCGCCGAGGACCGCCGGATCCAGGACTTCTTCATCACCCAGGCGTTCCCGAGCGCCGAGCGCGTGGCCGAGGTCCGGCAGGTGCTGCAGGAGGCGGGGGAGGCCGGCGCCACGACGCGCGAGGTCCAGGCCCAGGTCAACCTCGGCCTGACCCGCCTGGAGTCGATGCTCAAGGTGCTGGACGTCGAGGGGGCCGTCTGGCGGTCGAACGGCCGCTGGGGCCACGTCGAGGGATCGGGCTGGACCTACGACGAGGAGCGCTACGCCCACGTGACCCAGCTGCGCCGGGCGGAGCAGGACGCGATGGCCGCGTTCGGACAGGACGGCCGCTGCCTCATGCGGGCGCTGCAGGAGGAGCTCGACGACCCGGACGCCGGCGACTGCGGGCGCTGCGCGGTCTGCACCGCCCCGCGCTACGGCGACGCCCCGGACCGCGACCTCGTGCGCGCCGGGCAGACGGCCCTGCGGTCCCGTCCCGTGTCCTTCGACCCCAAGCGGATGGCCCCCGAGTCGGGCACGGGGAAGATGCGCAAGATCCCCGAGGACGCGCGGACCGACCCCGGCCGGGCGCTCGCGCGCCGCGGCGACGCCGGCTGGGACGCCCAGGTCCGCTCCGAGCTGGAGTCGGGGCGGCTGGGCGACGACGTCGTCGCCGCGCTCGCCGAGCTCGTCCGGGGCTGGGGCGTCCGCCCCGAGTGGGTGACCGCCGTGCCGTCCCGCAGGCCGCAGGACCCGGTCTCCGACGTCGCGGAGCGCCTGGCCGCGGCGCTCGGGCTGCCGTGGGCGCCCGTCGTCGCGCGTCGCGAGGACCGGCCGCGCCAGGCGGGGCAGCGCGGGGCCGCGCAGCAGGCCGCGAACGTGCGGGGCGCCTTCGCCGTCACGGCCGACCCGCCGGCCGGCCGGTGCCTGCTCGTGGACGACCTGCGCCAGAGCGGCTGGACCCTCGCGTTGGTCGGCGGACAGCTGCGCCGACGGGGATCGGGGCCGGTCCACCCGCTCGTGCTGAGCACCACGACCTGACCCCGGGAGCGGCGACGCGCCCCGTTGGCCCTGCCGGTCGGGGCGGGCATCCCACACGGCTACACTTCGTGACCCATGGCGATGCCCCCTCTCGAGAACCGGCCGTGCGCGGGTCGCTACGGCGACATCGTGCAGTCGATCGGTCACACGCCGCTCATCGAGCTGAAGCGCCTGTCGCCGAAGCCCGGCGTCCGCATCTGGGCCAAGCTCGAGTCGGCGAACCCGACCGGCTCGGTCAAGGACCGCGTCGCCAAGGCCCTGATCGAGGACGCGGAGGAGCGCGGGACGATCGGCCCGGACTCCGTCATCCTCGAGCCGACCTCGGGCAACACGGGCATCGCGCTGGCCATGATCTGCAGCCGCAAGGGCTACAAGCTCAAGGTCGTGATGCCCGACAACGTCACGCAGGAGCGCACCGACCTCCTGCGCATGTACGGGGCCGAGATCGTGTACTCCCCGGGCGACCAGGGCAGCAACGGCGCGGTGGCGCTGGCCAACGAGATGGCCGCGGCCGACCCGACGTACGTCATGCCGTACCAGTACGGCAACCCCGCGAACCCGCTGGCGCACTACAACGGCACCGCCGTCGAGATCCTCGACGAGCTCGACGGCCAGGTCGACGCCTTCGTCGCCGGCCTCGGCACCGGCGGCACGCTCATGGGCAACGGCCGGCGCTTCAAGGAGGAGCTCGGCGACCGCGTCAAGATCGTCGCGGCCGAGCCGATGCAGGGCGAGCCGGTCCAGGGCCTGCGGTCCCTCGACGACGGGTTCATCCCGCCGATCATCGATCTCTCCCTGCTGGACCGCAAGATCTTCGTCACCAACTCCGACGCCATCGTCTGGACGCGGAAGCTCCTCGACGAGGAAGGCCTCTTCGCCGGCGTCAGCTCCGGCGCGATCGCCCGCGTCGCCGTCCGCATCGCGAACGAGATGGACGAGGGCAACGTCGTCTTCATCGTCTGCGACGACGGCTGGAAGTACCTCTCGTCGGGCATCTACACGCGCCCGATCGAAGAGATCAAGGACCTCGAATCTACGCTCTGGTGGTGACCTGATGGGCCCTCTCGGACCTACGGAACTGATCGTGATCCTCGTGATCGCGCTCCTCGTGCTCGGACCCAAGAAGCTCCCCGAGGTCGGCAAGAGCCTCGGCAAGGGCATGCGCGAGTTCAAGGACAGCCTGTCGAACGCCAACCCGTTCGAGGAGGACGACGACGATCGTCCCGCGCCGCGCCGGACGCCGGCGCAGCAGGTGGCCGCCGCCCCGATCGGCACGGAGGACGACGACGTCCCCACCGCGCAGACGTCGGACGAGACCGGCACCGGTCGCGAGGCGCAGGACGCCTTCGGCGCCAACAAGTCGTGACGGCGCGCCCCGCCCGACCGACCACGACGCGGCGCGGTCCCCGATGAGGATCTCGCGCGCCCACCTGGACCAGGTCGTCGCCCACGCGCTGCGGGACGCCCCGGACGAGTGCTGCGGGCTGCTCGCGGTCCGCGACGGCGACGTCGTCGCGGTCCACGAGCTCGAGAACGTCCTGCAGGGGCCGAAGGTCTTCGGCTTCGAGCTCGGCGGCTCGTCGTACCCGCGCGCGATGATGGCCATCGACGACGCGGACGCCGAGGCCGGCGTGCTCTACCACTCGCACACGCGGTCGGCGCCCTACCCGTCGCAGACGGACATCAACTTCGGCCGCGACCGCAACCGTCTCCCCGGCGTGGAGTGGCTGATCATCGGGACGAAGGGCACCGAGCCCGAGGCCCGCAGCTTCCTCATCGCCGAGGACGGCGAGGTGACCGAGGTCCCGGTCACCGTCCTCGACTGACCGATCCGCGGGCGCGTGGTGCGTCCCGGGAACGACGAAGGGCCGCCATCGGCGGCCCTTCGTCGTCCTGCGGTCCCGGCCTCCGGGGAGGCCGGGGGAGACGCTAGATCAGCGCGGCCGGGAGCTCGGCGCGCTCCGCGGTGCCGTCCAGGATCGACTCGATCTGGTCCGTCGCGCGGGTGAACTCGTCGTCCGAGAGGACCGGGGTGCCCTCGAACGGCAGGTCGCGCTGGATCTCGAGCCACGAGCGGCAGCCGCCCATGTCGTCGCGCACGCGGACGGTCACCGGACGCGGGATCCGGTAGGCGCGCAGCAGCACGACGTGCAGCGGGTGGCGGTGCTTCCAGTTCAGCCGCTTCTCGGCGTAGTCGGGCGTCCACACGTAGTACGGGGAGAGCGCCTCGACGACGCGGGCGTCCGTCACCGTGTAGTGCGCGACGGCCTCGGCCCAGGCCCGGATGCGCACGCGCTCGGGCTGCGGGATGCCGCCGTCCTCGGTCAGCGCGGCCGCCGGCGGGTCGCCGTCGGGCCAGACGCCCTCCTCGAGTGCGCGACGGAGCTCCGGGAGATGCGACTCCCGGATGACGTCGTTGCGCTGGTGATCGAAGGTGGGGTAGAGAAAGAAGCGATCGTGGTCGAGCCGGAAGTGCTTGTGCTCTTCCCGGACTCCGCCCTTGCGAAGCGTGAGCAGCTGCTCACCCTCGGCGAGGGCACGGACCGTGACCGCCCATTCCTTGAAAGCAATCGGCATGGCGGAACCAACTGTTGGAGATGAAACGAACCTGCGCGCACACGCGACAATCGAGCGGAGATCGCTGCAGGCCGGAGAAATCATCGTTGCAGAGACCGCTGCAAAATCCAAGCGATTGGTGCAACTCCGTGCGGCAGCGCACGGATTCCTGCCGTTCGTGCTAGACGCCGGTGGACGGCTCGGGTGCAGGCGTCCCGCAGCCCCCGCCGCCCGGCGTCTCGATCCGCAGCGTCTGGCCCGGCTGCATCCGGCCGCCGGCCTTCGGCGGCAGCGGGGCCCCGTCCAGCGCGTGCCTGCCGGGCCGCCCGTCGGCCCCGCCGTCGGCCCCGCGCGCACCCACGGTCCGGCGCTCGCCGAGGACCTGGAACTCCAGCGGCTCGAGCGCCCGCAGCTCGCGCACGACGCCGTCGCCGCCCCGGTGCCGTCCCGCCCCGCCGCTGCCCCGGCGCACCTCGTACCGCTCCACCCGGACCGGGAACGCGACCTCGAGCGCCTCCACGGGCGTGTTGCGCGTGTTCGACATCGCCACGTGCACGGCGGTCGGCCCGTCCGCGTCGGGCAGCGCGCCCTGGCCGCCGGCGATCGTCTCGTACATCGTGCGCCGCTCGTCCCCGAGCGTCACGTTGTTCATCGTGCCCTGCCCGAGCGCGCGGCCGAGCGCGCCGAGGACGAGGTCGGCGACGCGGGAGCTCGTCTCGACGTTGCCCGCGACGACGGCCGGGCGGCTCCCGTCCTCGCGGGGCCGGGCGTCGAGGATCGAGCCCGGGCGCGTCAGCACCCGGACGCACCGGCGGGTGCCGTCGTCCGTGGGCAGCTCGGGGTCCGCGACCGCGGCGCGCACGGCGAAGAGGCACGCGGACTCCGTCACCGCGCGGGGGCAGTTCAGGTTGTGGAGCCCCTGGTCGGGGGCGTCGCGCAGGTCGACCTCGACCTCGCCGTCGCCCACCGTCACCACGACCGACAGGGGGATCGGGCCGTCCCGGCCCTCGAGCAGGTCGTCGAAGACGTGCCGGCCCGCCGGGAGCGACGCGATCGCGGCGCGCATCCGCCGCTCGCCGTAGGCCAGCACCTCGCCGAGGGCGTCGCGGAGCGCCGCGGTCCCGCGGGCGGCCGCGAGGTCGGCCAGCCGCGCCGCCCCGGCCTCGCAGGCGGCGACCTGGGCGCGGAGGTCGGCGCGGCGCTGCTCCGGGTGCCGCATCCGCGCGGCCAGCTCGTCGACGAGCCCGGGCGTCAGGGGCCGCGGGGCGATCACGACGCCCTCCTCCTCCAGCGTCGTGGAGTCCGCCGGCATGGAGCCGGGGGTCCGTCCGCCCACGTCGGCGTGGTGGGCGCGGGCCGCGGCGAAGCCGATCGGCGCCCCGTCGGGGTCGTCCCCCGCGAAGACCGGCGTCACGACGGTGATGTCGGGCAGGTGCGAGCCGCCGGCGTAGGGGTCGTTCAGGATCCAGGACACCCCCGGGCGGTGCTCCTCCCCGCGGACCGCGGCCACCGACGCGGGCATCGCGCCCAGGTGGACCGGGATGTGCTCGGCCTGGGCGATCATCCCGCCGTCCGCGCCGAAGAGCGCCGTCGAGCAGTCCCGGCGCTCCGTGATGTTCGGCGAGTGCGCGCTGCGGACGAGGACGGCGCCCATCTCGTCGCACGCGGCCCGCAGGCCGCCCACGAGCACCTGCAGGTCCACCGCGTCCAGCGCGGGGCGGTCGCGGCTCATGCCTCGTCCTCCCACGGGGCGGGGGCGGGGACGGCGTCGTCGGCCACGAGGTGCAGGGTGCCGTGGTCGTCCGTCCCGGCGGTCCAGCCGCGCGGCACCACGACCGTGGCGCCGTCGAGGCGCACCACGGCGGGACCGGCGGTCGTCGTCCCGTCGCCGCCGGAGCCGAGCGTCACGGTCGGCGCGTCGCCGCGGACGGTCTCCCGGACCGTGACGAGCTCGAGCACGGCGTCGGGGTCGTCGAACCCGTAGCGCTCGCGGTGCGCGGCGTCGAACGCGCGACGCAGGACGGCGGGGTCCGTCGTCCCGCTCCGGACGGTCAGCTCGAACGCCTGCCCGGCGTACCGCAGGTCGTAGGCGCGCTCGATCCGCTCCCCGGCACGGGCGACGGTCGTGCCCGCGAGCGCCTCGGGCGTGATCGCGTCGCCGCGGAGGAGGACGGTGCGGGCGACGTCCGTGCGGCGCTCGGCCGCGGCGAGCCCGAGGGCGGAGAGGACCCCGCCGGCCCGCGGGACCAGCACCCGGCCGATGCCGAGACGGGCGGCGAGCCCGGCGGCGTGCAGACCGCCGGCGCCGCCGTAGGCCAGGAGGGCGAAGCCGCGCGGGTCGACCCCGCGCTCGACGGTCATCACCCGCAGCGCGCGGGCCATCTCGGCGTCCGCGACCCGCAGGATCCCCCGGGCGCACGCGAGGAGCTCGAGGCCCGTGGCCCGCGCGAGCCGGCCGACGGCGTCCCGCGCGGCCGCGACGTCGAGCGACACCCCGCCGGCGAGCGGGACGTCGGGCGTCAGCACGCCGAGGACGACGTGGGCGTCGGTGACCGTGGGCTCCGTGCCGCCCCCGCCGTAGGCCGCGGGCCCCGGCACCGCGCCCGCGGACCGCGGCCCGACGCGCAGGGCGCCTCCGGCGTCGGCCCAGGCGATCGAGCCGCCGCCGGCGCCGACCGTGTGGATGTCCACCGTCGGCAGTGCGATCGGGCGGCCGCCGATCGCCCCGCCGCCCGTCTCGCGGACCCGCCCGCCCGCGACGACGAGGACGTCGCACGACGTGCCGCCCATATCGAAGCAGAGGAGGTCGGGCTCGTCCGTGGTCTTCGACACGATCGCCGCGGCCGCGGCCCCGCCGGCCGGACCGGAGAGGACGGTGGTGGCGCCGCGGGCCGCGGCGACCTCGAGCGCGCAGACGCCGCCGGAGGACTGCAGGACCTGCGGGCGGGGGAGGCCGGCCTCGGCGCAGCGCTCGGCGAGCCGGCGCAGGTAGCGCCCGACGAGCGGCGAGACGGCCGCGTCGACCTCCGTCGTGGCGGCGCGCTCGTACTCGCGGAAGGTCCCCACCGCCTCGTGGGACAGCGACACGTGGACCTCGTCGCCCAGCCGCCGGCGCA